>JAQXHB010000025.1 GCA_029007015.1 Bacillota bacterium
GGGTGCAGGCGCATTTGTCTGCGGCGAGGAGACCGCTTTGATGACCTCTATTGAGGGCAACCGCGGTGAGCCGCGTCCGCGTCCTCCGTATCCGGCTGTAAGGGGCCTCTACAATTCTCCGACAGTTGAGAATAACGTAGAAACATTCGCTAACATTCCGCAAATCATTCTGCGCGGCGCAGATTGGTTCGCTTCAATGGGTACCGAGCGCTCCAAGGGCACCAAGGTATTCGCACTCGGCGGTAAGATTAAGCACACCGGCCTGGTCGAGATACCGATGGGCACCACCCTGCGCGAGATAATCGACGACATCGGCGGCGGTATTCCTAACGGCAAGAAGTTCAAGGCGGCTCAGACCGGCGGCCCGTCCGGCGGCTGTATCCCTGCCCACCTTATAGACACCGAAATCGACTACGACAACCTGGTAGCCATGGGCTGCATGATGGGTTCAGGCGGACTTATCGTAATGGATGAGGATACCTGCATGGTCGATATCGCCAAATTCTTCCTTGAATTTACCGTTGACGAGTCCTGCGGTAAGTGCACGCCCTGCCGTGTCGGCACCAAGAGACTGCTTGAGATGCTTGACAAGATTACTCAGGGCAAGGGCACTCTGGAGGACATCGACAAGATGGAAGAACTGTGCAACTACATCAAGGCCAACTCGCTGTGCGGCCTCGGCCAGACTGCGCCCAACCCCGTACTGTCGACACTCAAGTTCTTCCGTGATGAGTATGTTGCTCACGTTGTTGACAAGAAGTGCCCGGCCGGCGTTTGTAAGTCGCTGCTTAGCTTCGAGGTTGACAAGGAGAAGTGCATCGGCTGCGGACTGTGCATGCGTAACTGTCCGGTCAGCGCCATCAGCAAGACTGACTATGTTGCTCCCGGCCACAAACTGCCGAGCGTCACTATCGACACCGAGAAGTGCATCAAGTGCGGCGTGTGCATGAGCAACTGCAAGTTCAGCGCCATTGAAAAGAAATAAGGAAGGAGTACGCTAAAATGGATATGATAAATTGCAAAATCAACGGTATCGCTGTCAGCGTACCCAAGGGAACTACCGTTCTTTCGGCTGCCCGTCAGGCCGGCGTTGAGATTCCCACTCTCTGCTTTATGAAGGATAAAAACGAGATTGGCGCTTGCCGCATCTGCGTTGTCGAGGTTAATGAGGGCCGTGGATTCCGCATGGTCACCGCTTGCGTTTACCCCGTTTCCGAGGGTATGGAGATTTTGACCAACAGCGAGAAAATTCAGAAGGCACGCAAGACCACTCTGGAACTGATTCTTTCCACCCACGACAAGAAGTGCCTCTCCTGCGTCCGCTCAACCAACTGCGAACTGCAGAAACTGTGCCGCGACTACGTCGTAGAGGAGAGTTCATTCGAGGGCTTTAAGCCGCATTACGAACTGGACACCTCTGCTGCGCATCTTGTTCGCGACAACAATAAGTGCATACTTTGCCGCCGCTGTGTTGCGGCCTGCCAGGAGCAGTATGTTGCTGTTATCGGCGCAAATGACCGCGGTATTGATACCAATATCGGCAGTGCCTTTAACCTCAAACTCAACGACACATCCTGCATCTCCTGCGGCCAGTGCACCGCCGTATGTCCGACCGGCGCCCTGACTGAAAAGGATGACACCGATAAGGTATGGGATGCTATCAATGACCCGAACAAGTATGTTGTCGTGCAGACCGCTCCCTCTATCCGTGCAACACTCGGTGAGTGCTTCGGTATGCCCATCGGCACCAATGTTGAGGGCAAGATGGTTGCCGCTCTGCGCCGCCTTGGTTTTGACAAGGTGTTCGACACCGACTTTGCCGCCGACCTCACCATCGTTGAGGAGGCTAACGAACTGGTTGAGCGCATCAAGAACGGCGGTACTTTGCCGATGATTACATCGTGCTCACCCGGTTGGGTCAAGTTTGCCGAGTATTATTACCCGGATTTGCTCGACAATCTGTCCACCTGCAAATCGCCCCAACAGATGGGCGGCGCTGTCATCAAGACCTACTTTGCCGACAAGATGGGCATTGACCCCAAGGACATTGTCAGCGTATCGGTCATGCCCTGCACCGCCAAGAAGTTTGAGATTGGCCGCGATGACCAGAGTGCTGCCGGCGTTCCCGATGTCGATATCTCCATCACCACACGCGAACTCAGCCGTATGATTCAGCGTGCCGGACTCAACTTCACAGCACTGCCGGATGAGGAGTTCGACAGCCCGCTGGGCGAGGATACCGGCGCGGGAGTCATATTCGGTGCTACCGGCGGCGTAATGGAGGCGGCACTGCGTACGGCCAACGACTGGCTGACCGGCAAGGACAACACCAACATCGACTTTACCGCTGTTCGCGGTACGGCCGGCCTGAAAGAGGCTACTGTTAACATCAACGGCAACAATATCAAGGTTGCTGTTGCCAGTGGCGCCGCTGCTGCAAAGGTGGTCATGGATAGAGTTAAGTCAGGCTCTGCCGATTGGACATTTATCGAGATTATGGGCTGCCCGGGCGGCTGTGTAAACGGCGGCGGTCAGCCGATTCAGCCGCAGTATGTGCGTGATACTGTCGACCTGAAGGCTGTGCGTGCCAAGGCTCTGTACGACCAGGATGCGTCGATGACTCTGCGCAAGTCTCATGAGTCGCCGGTCATCAAGACACTGTACAGTGAGTGGTATGATGGCTTCGGCGGTCACAAGGCACATCACGACCTGCACACCAGTTACACACCCAGAAAGAAGTATTGATTGCGCATATCGTGCTGTGTGACAGCCGATAAATAACCGATAAACCGCCCATGAGAGTTCTCATGGGCGGTTTTTGCTGCCATTGACAAATTGCGCCGGCGGCAGATTTTTGTGCTGTACATTTGCGTGTGCTTGTGGTATAATGCTGTCAGGGCGATAAGTCCTGACAGTCGTCAATCCTGCCGCAAGGCATGATTATATTATTATTTTTTAGGATAGTGCTTTTTGAAAAAGTACAACGCAACGGAGACTGTGGCCTGACCGGGAGGTTGGCGAAATACAGTCTTGACGCAAACCTCCCAGCACTGCAGTCAACAGTTATCAGGAGGAAAAAGAATGAATAAAAATGACTACATTATCCGTTTGGAGACACCTCAGGACTACTCCGAGGTGGAGAATTTAATACGCGAGAGTTTCTGGAATGTCTATCGTCCGGGGTGCTTGGAGCACTATGTGATGCACTGTATGCGCGGTGACGGCGACTTTGTGCCCGAACTTGATTTTGTCATGGCAAAGGGCGGAAAAATCATCGGGCAAAATGCTTTTGTCCGCGCACACATTGATGCCGACGACGGCAGAAAGGTACCCATTCTGACCATGGGGCCTATTTGCATCGCGCCCGAGTGCAAGCGCATGGGATACGGCAAGGCACTGCTTGATTATTCACTGCAAAAGGCGAGCGAATGGGGCGCAGGCGCACTGTGCTTTGAGGGCAATATCGACTTTTACGGCAAAAGCGGCTTTGACTATGCGTCCAAGTTCGGCATACGCTATCATGGCCTGCCCAGCGGCGAGGACGACTCGTTTTTTCTTTGCAAGGAACTGGTGCCCGGTTACTTGAGCGGCATTACGGGCGAGTACGGCACGCCGCAAGTCTACCTTGTAGATGAGAATGAGGCGGAGCAGTTCGACCGTCAGTTTCCGCCGAAGAAAAAACTGAAGTTACCGGGACAACTGGTGTGATTTGATGCCAAACTGATATCAAGAAAGGCTGACGGATTTTTTTGTCCGTCAGCCTTTCGGCCTGTTGAACCGATTTGATTTTGCGGTAGCAGTTATAAGTTTTGCTGTTTGCCGGCTGACAGCACCGCGTCAGGCGTAAATTGCCGTTTATTCCGAGAGGTAAGGTGACGCGCCGAAAACAAGTTATACTTGATTAACATGCCGTATCGGTGGTATTATTATGAAAAAGGTTAAAAGATGATTTGGGCATTGCGCCGGACGATTTGATGGCCGATGAGCAACATTATGAATATTAGATTTAGGTTGAGGTGGTTAACATAAACCGTTTTTCGAGAATGGAACTGCTGTTTGGCAGTGAGGTTATGAACAAGTTGTCCCACTCACGGGTGGCTGTGTTCGGCGTCGGCGGCGTGGGCGGTTACGCGGTTGAGGCGCTGGCGAGGTCGGGAGTGGGTGCGCTGGACATTATCGACAGCGACACTGTCAGCGTGACCAACATCAACCGACAGATTTTGGCCACCGACGCGACAGTGGGCAGGTACAAGGTCGATGTGGCCGAGGAGCGTATCCGCTCCATCAACCCCGACTGCGAGGTCAGGAAGTACAGAACCTTTTTCTTGCCCGATACCAAGGATGAATTTGATTTTGCGCAGTACGACTATGTTGTCGACGCCATCGACACGGTGACCGGCAAAAAGCAGATAATCCTCTCGGCCAAAGAGGCGGGCGTGCCGGTCATCAGTTCCATGGGAACAGGCAACAAGGTCGACGCGACGGCACTGCGCGTGGCCGACATATTTGAAACATCGGTTTGTCCGCTGGCCAGAGTTATGCGCGATGTGTGCCGTAAAAGTGGCATCGACCGGCTGAAGGTGGTCTATTCGATAGAACAGCCGACCAAACCGACCGCCCCCTCCGAGGAGAGCCTTTCTCAAACGGTGCGCCGCGACATACCCGGTTCGACGGCATTTGTGCCGGCGGTGGCGGGGCTTATAATCGCCGGCGAGGTGGTAAAGGACATTGCCGATATTTGATTTTAGGAGACATAAAAATGAGAAAAATTGCAAGTTTCACTGTTAATCACGATGTGCTCGAAAAGGGTATGTATATCTCAAGGGTCGACGGAGACGCCGTCACATACGACATCAGGATGAAAAAGCCCAACTGCGGCGATTATCTTTCAAACGGCGCGATGCACACATTTGAGCACCTTTTTGCCACATACGCGCGCAACAGCGAGGTTTCTGCCGATGTAATATATGTTGGGCCGATGGGGTGCCGCACGGGATTTTACCTCATACTCAGGGACAGTGTGCCGTCAGATAAGGCCATTGCGCTGGTGCGTGACAGTTTTGATTTCATCGCCGCTTTTGAGGGTGAGATTCCGGGCAGTACTCGGCGCGAGTGCGGTAATTATCTGGAACATGATTTGGCCGGCGCCAAAGCGGTGGCGGAAGATATGGCGTCGGTTTTGCGCGATTGGGACGAGGGTCGGCTGAAGTACAGCGAATAATGCGGTCTGCCGGTTGCAGTAGAAATAACGGGGACGATGGGGGAGACTGATATGGCGATGATAAAAACCGACCGCCTGTGCAAAAATTTCAAGGACAAAAAGGCGGTGCGAGACCTTTCGATAAGCATTGAGAAAAATGAGATTTACGCGTTTTTGGGGCTTAACGGCGCCGGCAAGACGACTGCTATCAAGATGCTCAACGGCCTCATCAGGCCGACTTCCGGCGACGCCGTCATCGACGGGCACCGCTTGAGTGCCGACCTGGACAAAATCAAGGCGGTCTCGTCGGTTTCTCCGCAGGAGACCGCCCTGTCGGGCAAACTGACGGTGTGCGAAAACATATTCATGATGGCGCGTCTGTACGGCATCGGCACAGTGGCGGCAAAGCAAAAGACCGAGCAGTTAATATCCTCATTTAAACTGGAACAGTACAGAAACAAACCGGCCGCTAAACTGTCGGGCGGTTATCAGCGGCGGCTGTCCATTGCGATGGCGCTGGTGTCCGACCCTAAAATACTCTATTTGGATGAGCCGACTCTGGGACTTGATGTGATAGCGCGCCGCGAACTGTGGCAACTGATTAAGTCACTCAGAGAGAAGATGACGGTTGTGCTGACCACACATTATTTGGAGGAGGTCGAGGCGCTGTCCGACCGTATTGGCATAATCAAGGACGGCATGCTGCTCTTTGAGGGCACATCAGAGCAACTTTACGAGCGGGCGGGAGTGGCTGACATCGAGGAAGCGTTCATCAAAATATCGGGAGGTGACGGGCAGTGAGAGCACTTGAATTTACAAAGCGAAATGTCAAAGAGATACTCAGAGACCCTCTGTCGTGGGTGTTCATGATATTTCTGCCGGTTTTGCTGTTTGTCGTGCTGGAGATAATGGTCGACGCTATCGGCGCGGACATGTCCTACACACCGCAGTTTGAGGTAAAGCGCCTGACCGTTTCGATGATAATTTTTGCCTTTTCTTTCATCACCATATTTACCGGCAATACACTGGCCAAGGATAGGGAAGACAGGTTCCTCATGCGGCTGAAGGCGGCGCCTATGCGCCCGTTTGATTTTGTGTTCGGCTACACGGTGGCGGTGCTGCCGTTTGCCGCTTTGCAAGAGATAGTCGTTGTTTTGACCGGGCTGTGTTTCGGGCTTGAGGTGAGCGGGTCGCTCCTCATTATGATGGCGGCGATGCTGCCGGTATCGCTGATATTCATAGGATTCGGTGTCTTGTTCGGCAGTCTTATTTCGTCAAAGGGAGTGGGCGGCATTGCGAGCATCATTCCGACAGCCGCATCGCTGACCGGTGGCATGTTCTTTCCGCTCGAAACGATGGAGGGCGGTTTCAAAAATATGTGCGACGCACTGCCTTTTGCAAATGCAATCGGTATCGGCGGCGCCTTAATCGGCGGCGATGCAAGCGGTGTGACCGCTTCGGCGGTTATCGGCATTAGTTATGTCGCGGCGATATACATTTTGGCCGTTGCGATATTCAGCATCAAACTGCGCGGCGACTCCATCTGACCGAAAATAATTCAATAATCAGGTATAGTAAAACCGACCTATAAGATTATAGGTCGGTTTTTTCAGTATGCACTGTGAGCGCGCATTATGATATATAAAAATATGGAATGTGTAATCTTTATTGCGGTCAACTGAACGGCACCGGCACAGCACCTGTGTAGCGCAGTACCGTGAACAGCACAAAATAGGCGATGACGGCGCACCACAGTATTAGGTTAAGACTTTTTCGCCTGAACGGTGCAAAGTTCCACAGGGAGGACAGCCAAATGACCGGCAACAGATACACGCACGGGTTGAACTGCCATGCGCGCACAAACTCAAACCGCAGCAGCAGGCGGCACGCGCGCCCGATGCCACAGCCGGGACATATGATACCGAACAGGTCGTGCAGTAAGCACCGACCGCCGATAATGACCGTTACAACACCTAAAGCAAGAAGCCCGGCCGCTGTGAGCAGGCCGGACCGCTTGATAGGATTAAGTACTTTGCTCAAATCAGTCCTTGAGCGGGTTGCCGTTTGCGTCAGTCTTGATAGAGCCGCAGAGAATCATGATGCCCTCGATGAGGCCCCAAAGAGAACCTACACCGCAGGTAACCAATGTGACAACAATCTGTGCAATGGCTCTGCCGGTATTGCCGAGGTAGAAGTTGTGTGCGCCCCAAGCGCCGAGGAATATTCCGAGCAGACCGGCGGTCAACTTGGACTTGGCATTGGGGTTAACAGCGGCATTGGCCACAGGAGCGTTGAGCGCCACACCGCAAGTGGTGCATACAACAGCGCCGGGTACGGTCGGCTGTCCGCAGTTGGGGCAGAAGTTGGCACCGGCACCGGCGGCACAGCCGCACTTTACACAAACAACGGCCTGGTCAACCATCTGCTGTCCGCAATTCTTACAAAACATATTATCACCCTCCAAAATCATTGTATTTCAATGATATCATAATGTATGCGCATTGTCAATATATTGTAGAAATATACTTTTTATGACGAAAAAATTAAATAACGATGTGCCTATGCCAACCTGAAAATTTGAAATTTGATAAAAAGGTCGATGTTTTTTAAAAAAATACTTGACTGTCCCGTTTTGATGCGATATAATATTAAACTGTATAATAATGGGTACATGTGCCTCAGATATTTTCTTACTGGGGAAATTATAGCAAATAATCGGCTGAAAATCAAGCGGTTTTTATCTCATACGGCAGGTTGTTTTCAGCGGATTTCAAGCGGCACATTTATCTCTGTTAATCATACTAAGGAGTGATAAAGCCTATGGTGAATGTCAAACCTGTAGAGTTCGGCAAAAACACACGAATGAGTTTTTCCAAAATTGATGAAGTTCTGGATATGCCCAACCTCATCGAGATTCAGAAAAACTCATATGAGTGGTTCTTGACAACAGGTCTGCGCGAAGTATTTGATGATGTTTCGTCCATCACCGATTATTCAGGCAATCTGGTGCTGAACTTCATCGACTACCGTATTGATGATCAGCCCAAGTATTCGGTTGAGGAGTGCAAAAAGCGCGACACCACTTATGCGGCGCCGCTGCGCGTCCGCGCTCAACTGCTCAATAAGGAAACCGGCATAATCAAAGAGAGTGAAGTGTTTATCGGTGACTTTCCGCTGATGACCGAGTCGGGTACATTTGTGATAAACGGCGCCGAGCGCGTTGTTGTATCGCAGTTGGTCCGTTCACCCGGTGTGTACTATGATTATGACAGAGATGTCTTTAAAAAGACCAACCGTAAACTGTTCAGCACGACGGTCATTCCCAATCGCGGCGCTTGGCTTGAATACGAGACCGACCAGAACGATGTCATCTATGTCCGTATCGACAAAAACCGCAAAATCCCGGTTACCACTTTTGTGCGCGCACTGGGCATATTCTGCGAATCGGCAATGACCAACGAGCAGATGCGTGAACTGCTGGGCGACGATGAGCGCCTGACAGCCACATTTGAAAAGGACATCACGACCAATGTGGACGATGCCCTGCTTGAGGTTTACAAAAAATTGCGCCCGGGCGAGCCCTTTACCGTTGAGGGCGCCGAAGGTCATTTGTACAATCTATTCTTTGACCCGCGCCGTTATGATTTGTCGCGCGTCGGCCGCTATAAGTATAATAAAAAGTTGGCAATATCTGCCCGCATTGCCGGCCGAGTGGTATCCAGACCGGTTATCGACCCGCTGACCGGCGAGATAATTGCCGAGCCCGATACCCGTCTGACCCGTGAGGCGGCCAAGGCCATTGAGGACCGCGGCGTTAAGTCGGTTTATATCAAGGTTGTCGACGCCGACGCCACCGAGCACGAAGTCAAAGTCATGTCCAACGGCATGGTCGATTTGTCCAAGTTTGTCAGCGCCGAGGTTTACGCGGCGGTTAAGGATGTCATCAAGGAACAGGTTTGCTTTGATGTGCTGTGCGGTATTCTCGAGTCTAATGACGGCGATGACGCTCTCAAAGAGGCCATCATTGCCAATGCCGCCGAACTGGTGCCCAACCATATCACTCTTGACGATATATTTGCATCTATCAACTACATTATCGGCCTGCCGCATTTGGTCGGTACCGTCGATGATATCGACCATTTGGGCAACCGCCGTATCCGCTCGGTGGGTGAGTTGCTGCAGAACCAATTCCGCATCGGATTCTCGCGCATGGAGCGCGTAATCCGCGAGAAGATGACCCTTCAGGCGCAGGATTTGGACAATATCACTCCGCAAAACCTTATCAATATCCGTCCGGTAGTGGCCGCTATAAAGGAGTTCTTCGGCTCATCGCCGCTCTCGCAGTTCATGGACCAGACCAACCCGCTGGCTGAACTGACCCACAAGCGCCGTCTGTCGGCACTCGGCCCCGGCGGTTTGTCGCGTGACCGCGCCGGATTCGAGGTGCGCGATGTTCACTACAGCCACTACGGCAGAATGTGCCCGATTGAGACTCCTGAAGGCCCGAACATCGGCCTTATCTCCTATCTGGCAACCTACGCGCGCATCAATGAGTACGGCTTTATCGAGGCGCCCTTCCGCCGCGTTGACAAGGCGACCAACACCGTCACCGACGAGGTAATTTACATGACCGCCGATGTGGAGGACGAGTTCATCGTTGCCCAGGCCAATGAGCCGCTCGATGAGCAGGGCCGCTTCATGAACGAGAAGGTCACCACCCGTTTCCGCGATGAGTTCCGCGAAGTTGCACCCGAAGAGGTCGACTACATGGATGTATCGCCCAAGATGGTTGTATCTGTTGCCACTGCAATGATTCCGTTCCTTGAGAACGACGATACCAACCGTGCACTGATGGGCTCCAACATGCAGAAGCAGGCTGTGCCGTTGCTGCGCACCGAGTCGCCCATTGTCGGCACCGGTATGGAGTACAAGGCGGCTGTTGACTCGGGCGTTGTCGTGCTGGCCAAGCGTGCCGGCACCGTTAAGTCGGTCAGCGCCACCACCATTGAAATACGCACCGACAGCGGTGAGATTGATAAGTACGAACTTATCAAGTTCTTGCGTTCCAATCACGCCACCTGCGTCAATCAGAAGCCCATTGTCGATGTCGGTCAGCGCGTTGAGTCCGGAGAAGTCATTGCCGACGGCCCCGCCACCGATAACGGCGAGGTATCCCTCGGCAAGAACGCTCTCATCGGCTTCATGACTTGGGAAGGTTACAACTACGAGGACGCCGTTTTGATTAACGAAAAGGTTGTCCGCGACGATGTATTTACCTCTATTCACATTGAGGAGTACGAGATAGAGGCCCGCGACACCAAACTCGGGCCTGAGGATATTACACGCGACATTCCGAATGTCGGTGAGGATGCACTCAAGGATTTGGATGAGCGCGGCATCATTCGTATCGGCGCCGAAGTTCGCTCAGGCGATATCCTGGTCGGCAAGGTCACCCCGAAGGGCGAGACCGAACTGACCGCAGAGGAGCGCCTGCTGCGCGCCATATTCGGTGAAAAGGCACGCGAAGTGCGTGACACCTCTCTGCGCGTGCCGCACGGTGAGTACGGCACCGTCGTGGATGTCAATGTGTTCACCCGCGAAAATTCGAGCGAACTCAATCCCGGCGTCAGCATGGTCGTCCGCTGCTACATTGCCCAGAAACGCAAGATATCGGTCGGTGATAAGATGGCCGGACGCCACGGAAACAAGGGCGTTGTATCCCGCATACTGCCCGAGGAGGATATGCCTTTCCTGCCCGATGGCCGTCCGCTTGATATCGTGCTCAATCCTCTGGGCGTTCCTTCGCGTATGAACATCGGTCAGGTGCTTGAAGTTCACCTCGGCCGTGCCGCAAAGGCGCTCGGATGGAAGGTGTGCACGCCGGTATTCGACGGCGCACATGAGTCGGATATATTTGATGCTTTCATCGACGCCAAGGTCTATCGCGATGTCATGTTTAACAAGGACAGCAACATGTTTATGGAGCCGCTTGCCGGCAAACTGCTGGTTGAGGAGACGGTACGCGAGGACGGCACAAAGGATATCGCCCGCCTCGATGACGCTGTGCGCAACGACGAAGATGCCCTCAAGGCACTCGCCGCCGAGGATAAACTGAAGGTGGTCGACGGCAAGACATTCCTGTACGACGGCCGCACCGGTGAGCGTTTTGACAACCCCGTTACCGTCGGTTACATGTACTACCTCAAACTGCATCACCTGGTTGACGATAAGATTCACGCCCGTTCTACCGGCCCCTACTCGCTGGTTACTCAGCAGCCGCTCGGCGGTAAGGCTCAGTTCGGCGGTCAGCGTTTCGGTGAAATGGAGGTTTGGGCTCTTGAGGCTTACGGTGCCGCATACACCTTGCAGGAAATCCTCACCGTTAAATCGGACGATGTTGTCGGTCGTCGCAAGACTTATGAGGCAATCGTTAAGGGCAGCAATGTTCCGCAGCCGGGTGCGCCTGAGGCGTTCAAGGTTATGATTAAGGAACTGCAGTCGCTGGCTCTCGACATTAAGGTGCTTGACGAAAACGGCGACGAGATTGATATTCAGCATGCGTTTGACGATGAG
>JAQXHB010000026.1 GCA_029007015.1 Bacillota bacterium
GGGGTCAATGCCCAGTATGCGCAGTACAACATTTGTACTGGCGGAAAGCAGGAATACTATCGGGGACAGCACCGTCTTGAGAAAAAGCAGTACGCCGACAATCTTGAAGGATATCACCTCGGGATTGTTCATGGCGACGCGCTTTGGCACCAGTTCGCCGAGCACCAGCGAAAAGTATGACATAATCACCGTGATGAGCACAACGCTCAATCCGTTTATAAATGAAAGCGCAACCAAAGATGTGATGGCAAACACGCCGGCAATCCAATCGGACAGCAGGCTCGCAAATGTCGTCGCCGCCGACGCCGATGTCAAAAATCCGGCCAAGGTAACTCCGATTTGGATGGTCGAGAGAAACTTTGATGAGTCATCGGTCAGCCGCAGTACGGCGGCCGCCTTTTTGTTGCCCTCGCCGGCCATTCGCTTCATCTTGTTTTCGTTGAGAGAAATGACCGCTATCTCGCTCATTGCAAAAAAAGCATTAACGAGAATAAGCACTAACAGTAAACATATTTGGAATATAATACTCCCGGGGTCGTCCATTGTTCTAACTCCTTTCAAAACAGTGCCGCATACCGGCACATATACAGATTCATTATATATATATTTCATTTGTTTGTCAATACGGAGCGTGAATAATATTGACTCATGTGCAAATAATGCAACTGTAAAGGGGTGAACTCTATGCAATATTTATGGGCATTTTTGGTTGGCGGCGGCATCTGCCTGATAGGTCAGTTGCTGCTCGACTGGACAAAACTGTCACCGGCCAAGATACTGGTCGGCTTCGTTTCGGCCGGAGTCATACTGAGCGCATTGGGGCTGTACGAGCCGTTGGTCGAACTGGCCGGAGCCGGCGCGACTGTGCCGCTGACCGGTTTCGGGCATCTGCTGGCCACAGGTGTGCGCGACGCCGTCAAGGCCAAAGATTGGCTGGGCGCCGCGACTGGCGGGCTGACCTCGGCGGCCGGAGGAATAACGGCGGCTGTGTTTTTCGGCTACCTATCGGCTCTGCTGGCGCGGCCGAAAAGCCGGTCAAAGGCCGACTGAAGGGGCGAAAGCCCTTACATATATAATATATAATACTGATGGGCGCCCTGCGGTTTCACTGCAAAAGTGAAAGGGGCTTCGCCCCGTGGCGAAACCCCTTTCGGCTTACTTCTTGTCGAACGACATGCAGTCGGTGCATTGTTCCATTGTGGGGTTGCACTCGTGTGTTCCGACCAGAATGGAATCGAGCGAGCAGTAATTCTCATCACTGCAGTGGTGTTTGCACTGTTCGACGGTGCACTTGATGCACTTGTTGGCTTTACAATCCATTTCTCATTACCTCCTGTACCTTTGTACAGAAGTATTATTTCCTCGTCGCACGCTATTATTATGCTAATATTTGCCAAATTTTGGCACACCCACCAAAAGCAAAGCCCCCGACCGGATAAGGTCGGGGGCTCATAAATCTTACCGATTTAACGGTTATTTCTGCTCGCCGTAGAGGGTCTGCAAGCGAACAAGGTGGTCGTAACGAGCCTTGGAGTTCTCCTCAGCCTGGTCGAAGAGTTGCTCAGCGCGCTCGGGGAAGGAGCGTGTCAGCGCAGAGTAACGCGCCTCGTTGAGCAGGAAGGCCTTGTAGTCGCCGGTAGCCGGCTTGCTGTCGAGGGTGAACGGGTTCTTGCCCTCAGCCTTGGCGGCCGGGTTGTAGCGGAACATATTCCAGTATCCGCAATCAACAGCCCTCTTCATCTCGGCCTGGCAGTTAACCATGCCGCCCTTGATGGAGTGCATCTCGCACGGAGCATAGCCGATGATGAGCGACGGGCCCGGATAAGCCTCAGCCTCGGCAATGGCCTTGAGTGTCTGGTTCTGGTCGGCGCCCATGGCAATCTGAGCCACATATACATAGCCGTAAGACATGGCGATTTCAGCCAGCGACTTCTTGGCAATGGCCTTGCCGGCGGCGGCAAACTGTGCCACCTGACCGATCTGCGAAGCCTTGGAAGCCTGACCGCCGGTGTTGGAGTAAACCTCGGTATCGAATACCATTACATTGACATCCTCGCCGGAGGCAAGTACATGGTCAAGTCCGCCAAAGCCGATATCGTAAGCCCAGCCGTCACCGCCGAAAATCCATACCGACTTTTTGGACAGGTACTCTCGCTGGTCGTAAATCGACTTGCACAAATCGCACTTGTCGGCAACCTTCTCAAGTTCGGCAACCAGAGCCTTGGTAGCCTCGGCATTGGCCTTGCCGTCGTTAACGGTGGCCAGATACTTCTCAGCGGCGGCCTTGAACTCGGCGCTCGGCTTGTCAGAAGCGGCGGCATCTTTAACCTTTTCAATCAGGTTCTGGCGCAGGGCCTTCTGGCCGAGGTACATGCCGTAGCCGTGCTCGGCGTTGTCCTCGAACAGCGAGTTAGCCCAAGCCGGACCGTGGCCGTCCTTGTTAACGGTGTAGGGTGATGTAGCCGCCGGGCCGCCCCAAATGGACGAGCATCCGGTAGCGTTGGAGATATACATTCTGTCGCCAAAGAGCTGAGTAATCAGGCGGGCATAAGAGGTCTCGGCACAGCCTGCGCAGGAGCCGGAGAACTCAAGCAACGGCTGCTTGTACTGGCTGGTGATGACATTCATTGCGGGGCTGATGTCGTCCTTCTCGGTGACATTGGCAACGCAGTAATCGAATACCGGCTGCTGATTCTCCTGAGTCTCGCGGGCAACCATCTTCAGTGAGTTGGTCGGGCAAACGCCGACGCACACGCCGCAGCCCATGCAGTCCATCGGAGAAACAGCCAGTGTGTACTTGTAGCCGGTCTTGAAAATCGGCTTTGTGCCGAACTTGGTGTTAGCCGGAGCAGCAGCAGCCTCCTCCTCGGTCATAGCGAAGGGACGGATGGTTGCGTGCGGGCAAACAAAGGCGCACTTGTTGCACTGTGCGCAGGTGTCGGCTGTCCACTCGGGCACCATTACGGCAACGCCGCGCTTCTCGTAAGCCGAAGCGCCGTGCTCGAAAGTACCGTCAACATGGTCCATAAAGGCAGATACCGGCAGACTGTCGCCGTCCATCTTGGCAACCGGCTTCATGATGTTGTCAACCATCTTGACCAACTTGGCAGGGCCGTTCTCGGTGGTGTCGACAGGCGCGTCAACAGCATTAGCCCACTCGGCGGGAACATCAATCTTGACATAAGCGGTGGCGCCGGCGTCGATGGCCTTTTCGTTCATTTCGACAATTTCCTTGCCCTTCTTCATGAACTTCTGCGCCTTTTCCTTCATGTAAGCGATGGCGTCTTCAGGCGGCAGAACCTTTGAAAGTGAGAAAAATGCCGACTGCAAAACGGTGTTGGTGCGCTTGCCCAGACCGATTTTGGCCGCCAAATCGATGGCGTTAACGGTGTAGAGTTGAATGTTGTTGGCGGCGATGTATCTCTTGGCCTCGGCAGGCATGTGCTTGTCGAGTTCCTCGGGTGTCCACTGGCAGTTGATGAGGAAGATACCGCCCGGCTTAACATCGTTGACCATCTTGTAACCCTTGATTACATAGGACGGGTTGTGGCAGGCAACGAAGTCGGCCTTGTTGATATAGTAGGGGCTCTTGATGGGCTTGTCACCGAAGCGCAGGTGCGATACGGTAATGCCGCCCGTCTTTTTGGAGTCGTACTGGAAGTATGCCTGAACATACTTGTCGGTGTGGTCACCGATAATCTTGATAGAGTCCTTGTTGGCGCCAACGGTACCGTCGCCGCCCAGACCCCAGAACTTGCACTCGATGGTTCCCTCGGCCGCAGTGTTGGGAGAAACCTTCTCCTCCAGCGAGAGGTGGGTTACATCGTCGTTGATACCGATGGTGAAGTGCATCTTCGGCTCGGCCTTGGCCATCTCGTCATATACGGCAAAGACGCTTGAAGGCGGAGTATCCTTGGAGCCCAAGCCGTAACGGCCGCCCATAACCTTGGCAGTTCTGCCGGTGGCGTTGAGCGCGGCAACAACATCGAGATAGAGCGGCTCGCCCAGGGCGCCCGGCTCCTTGGTGCGGTCAAGAACTGCAATGGTCTTGGCCGTGGCGGGGATGGCTGCGGCAAACTTGTCTGCGCAGAAAGGACGGTAGAGGCGAACCTTGACCAAGCCGACCTTCTCGCCCTTGGCGGTCAGGTAGTCGATGACCTCCTCTGCAACATCGCAGATGGAGCCCATAGCCACGATTACGCGCTCGGCGTCGGGTGCGCCGTAGTAGTTGAACAGTTGATAATCGGTGCCCAGTTTCTCGTTGACCTTGCCCATGTACTCCTCAACGATACCCGGAATTTTGTCGTAATATTCGTTGCAGGCCTCGCGGTGCTGGAAGAATATGTCGCCGTTCTCGTGCGAGCCGCGCATAACAGGATGCTCGGGGTTGAGGGCGCGGCTGCGGAAAGCGGCAACGGCGTCCATGTCGCACATTTCTTTCAGGTCGTCATAATCCCACACCTGAACCTTCTGAATCTCGTGAGAGGTGCGGAAACCGTCAAAGAAGTTGATGAAGGGAACACGGCCCTTGATGGTGGCCAGGTGAGCAACGGCGCCCAGGTCCATGACCTCCTGCGGGTTGGTCTCGGCCAGCATTGCGAAACCGGTCTGACGGCAGGCGTAGACATCCGAATGGTCACCGAAAATGTTGAGTGCGTGAGAAGCAACACAGCGTGCCGAAACATGGAACACGCAGGGCAGCAACTCGCCGGCAATCTTATACATATTCGGGATCATCAACAAAAGTCCCTGCGATGCCGTATAGGTGGTGGTCAGAGCACCGGCGGCCAGTGAGCCGTGAACGGTACCCGCGGCACCTGCCTCGGACTGCATCTCGGCAACCTTGACGGTGGTGCCGAAGATGTTCTTGCGGCCGGCAGCCGACCACTGGTCGACATAGTCAGCCATGGGGCTGGACGGTGTGATGGGGTAAATGCCGGCTACTTCTGTGAATGCATACGACACGTGAGCAGCAGCATTGTTACCGTCCATGGTTTTGAACTTTCTTGCCATGTTGATATATCCTCCTTGATAATAATAAGCATTGAAACGGCTGATAGAAACATCACAATCAACCATCTTAAATTTTAACACTTTTATATAATATTGTAAATAGCCAATTTATGAAAAATTTGAATTTTTCTTGCGGCGGCGGCCGACCGCGGCGCCGAGCATGACGATGGCCAACCGTGATGATAAAATGAGCATTTAAAAACAGGTCAAACAAAAACTCTCCGCCGCGCGGCAGAGAGTTTTTATTTTTAATCATCTTCCAACAGTTTAGAGGGCGGCACATTCAACACCTGTGCAATTTTGAACAAGGTTTCCAATGAAACTCCTCTAACCGTACCCGTACCCTCAACTTGTCCAACAAAACTTACGCTCTTTCCGATAAGTTCTGCAAAATATTCCTGTGTGAACCCCGCTTTTCTTCTGTAGTATGCAATCTTTAGTCCAAGAGTAATATATTTTTCCGGAAACTCCGTTTTCATATTATCGCCCCCATTTTTCTATACATATATTTTATCGAAAAACAGGTCGCTTTATTATAAAACACAATTGCATATATATTTACTTTAAGTGAAAGATTATATATAATAAGTAAAATATCATTTACTTTGGAGCAATGTATATGCAGCAAAAAAACTCTCTGCCGTGCGACAAAGAGTTTTTCGTACACAGAATATTATTTAATTTCCTGCTCTAAATCATCGAAAATGCCATCATCAAAGAACTGGCGCAGTGAAATTTCTAATCCGTCGCACAATTTCTTAATAGTAACAACGCCTGCGTTCTTACTACCGCCGTTGATTACATTTTTTAAAGTTGAAGGCGGAACGGCGGAGAGTCTTGCAAGGGCATTTACCGACAATCTCTTTTCCTCGCAAAGTTCCAATAATCTATTTGCAACCGCTTGTCTTGTGTCCATAAAAACTCTCCTAAAAAGTATCTATATATAGTTTATGCTTTTTAGGAAACAGATATCGACCATATATGGACTTTTTAGACCATATATGGTAAACTTGTGTCGGCGGTGATTTATGGTGCAACAAAAAACTCTCTGCCATGCGACAAAGAGTTTTTAGTCAATAGAATTATTTATTTTTAAGAATCTTATCAGGGAACACTGCCGCGTTAATCAAATCGGCGGGGTCAATTTCCAAGGCGTCCGCAATATTGAAAAATACATCTAATGAAAACGGGCGAACCAAACCGGGCGCTTCAATAGCACTAATATGTGAACGGCTGACATGTGATTTCTCTGCAAGTTGTTCCTGCGACATGCCGCGCATTTTGCGTAAGGCTGCAATGGCTATTCCTAACTGAATAAATCTGTCTCTATTCTTAAAATCTATTTGTTTGCTCATAAAATAGACACCACCCTCTCTACACATAATTATACTTTTTCCTTGTTTGCTCGACTGTATACACAATAAAGTAATTGACTAATATTCAGAGCAAAAGTATAATTATAAGAGAAAATGTAAAAATCAAAGTGCATTTGCGCTATAAAGTGAGATGTAGAATATGTCTATTGAAAACACCGCCTGTTTTATCGGCCACAGAGACATTAACGAAACCGAGGAACTAAAGTCAAAACTCCGCGAAATTATCGAAAAACTGATTGTGGACGAGAATGTTGACACACTTCTTTTCGGCAGTAAAAGCGGTTTTAACAGACTGTGTCTCGACCTTGTGACCGAAATCAAACAAAAATACCCCCACATAAAACGCATTTATGTGCGGGCAGAATACCAATATATAGATGAACCTTACAGAGCCTATCTTTTGCGGCATTATGAGGACACATACTATCCTGAAAAAATAATCGGCTCAGGGAAAGCGTCTTATGTCGAGCGCAACTGTGATATGATAGATAAAAGCGGCTTTTGCATCGTCTATTACGATGAGCAAACGGCCCCAACCACCCGCAAAAGCGGCACCAAAATCGCCCTCGACTATGCTGTTAAACAGGGCAAACGAATTATAAACATAGCATAGTCATTTCATTATCTTCACAAAGCGGAACATTTCGTCGGGGCCTTCGTCATGGCCGCGTTCCTCATCGTCGGGCATTGCGTGTGCGGGCTGATAGTATTCGCACCAAAACTCATCAATCTGAAAACCGCACTTATTAACATAAAAATGAATATTCCGCTTTTCAAAATAGGGCGTGCAGGTCTCCCAAACTGCGGTTTCGGGGTGCAGGGCCTCAACCGCCTGCCATGCGCCGTAGCCGATACCTTTGCTATGCTCATCGGGCAAGGTGAAAAGAATTTCCAAATGGTTGCGGTTGGTTTCCTTATCAATTTTAAGTATCACGCCGCCGACCTTTTTGCCGCCCGCAACGATGCGGTAGGTTTCGCTCTGAGGGTCATCAATCGAGCGCTCAATGGTTTTGCGGGAAATAATTTCACCGTCAGCGTCAATATGGTTGTCTCTCTCGCCAAACTCCTGTAGTGCGCCGTACTTGAACGCCCATTGATTATCCAAAATGAACTGCTCTCGGTCATCTGCTGTTAACGGTACAAGGGTAACTTTTGTGTTTTTCATAAAAACCTCCTAAAAGCAAAAAAACTCCGGCTATTGCACACACAATAACCCGAGCTCACTCGGACACCTAATCCGGCACTTGAGCGCTACGGCACTCCGCCTCCGGTGACCAATATTTATTTTATTTATTATATCATAAAAGACCTAAAAAGTCAATTATTCCGGCCGAAACTTCTTGCCGGCCGGCTGTCCGTGACACACTAAATTGACAACCACTGCAACTATATGGTATAATTACAAATAATACTCATTCGGAGGTGCTCAAAATGCGCATTTTCGATATCTCAACAGAAATTACATCGGCGCCGGTATTTCCCGGTGACCCGCCCACCGAGGTGTGCCGCGTGCGCTCGATAGCCGACGGCGATGAGTACAACCTGACCGCACTGTCGGCCTGTCTGCACAGCGGCACCCATATTGACGCGCCGCTGCACTATGTCGATGGCGCCGCCGCTGTCAGCGACATCGAGTTGACCGACTTTATGGGCGAATGTGCCGTCATCGCCTGCAACGCCTATCACGAGGATTTGACCGGCGCCGACATTGAGCAGTTACTGCCGGCGGGCGTCAAGCGGGTTTTGTTCAAGACCTTGGGGCAGTGCCGCCTGACCCGCTCGGCGTCATTCGCGCTTGTGGCCGCCGGCGTCAAACTGGCCGGCATCGACTCACCGAGCATAGCGGCCAGCGACGACGAGGCGGCCGTACACCGCGAACTGGCTCTGGCCGGAGTGTCGGTGCTGGAGGGGCTTACCCTGCGGCATGTGCAATCGGGGCGGTACACGCTGTTTGCCCTGCCGATAAAGATTGAGGGCACCGAGGCGGCGCCCTGCCGAGCAATACTGCTGGGCAACTGAAAACTACCACGAGGTGAAACTTAAACATGGCATTTTCCCCCGAGCAGATACGGAATTTTTGTATAATCGCGCACATCGACCACGGCAAATCAACGCTGGCCGACCGCATGCTGGAGTTGACCGATTCGGTGGCCGCGCGCGACATGGAAAATCAGATTCTTGACAATATGGACTTGGAGCGCGAGCGCGGCATCACCATCAAGGCGCACGCCGTTACCCTCGACTACACCGCCGCCGATGGCAAGCAGTACGAACTCAACCTCATCGACACGCCCGGACATGTTGACTTCAACTACGAGGTGTCGCGGTCGCTGGCCGCGTGCGAGGGTGCCGTGCTGGTGGTTGACGCCTCGCAGGGTATAGAGGCACAGACCCTTGCCAATACTTACCTTGCGGTCGATCACGACCTCGAAATTCTGCCTGTCATCAACAAGGTTGACCTGCCGTCAGCCGACCCCGACAGAGTGGCCGCCAACATTGAGGACATCATCGGCATACCGGCCGACGGCGCGCCGCGCATTTCGGCCAAAACGGGGCTCAATGTTGACCAGGTGCTGGAGGCTATCGTGCGCGACATTCCGGCGCCGACGGCCGACCGAGACGCACCGCTCAAAGCACTCATCTTTGACTCATACTACGACGCATATAAGGGCGTCATCGTCTATTTTCGCGTGGTTGACGGCTCGATAACGGTCGGCCAGCGGGTGCGCATGATGGCCACAGGCGCAGAGTTCGACATCGTCGAACTGGGACGCAAAAAGGCCACTTACATGGAGCCGTGTGATGAGTTGCTGGCCGGTGAGGTGGGCTACTTGGCCGCCAGCATCAAGACGGTGGGCGACGCCCGCGTCGGTGACACCATCACCGCCGCCGCGCGACCGGCCGAGCAACCTCTGCCCGGCTACCGCAAGGTAAACCCTGTGGTGTTCTGCGGCATTTATCCGGCCGACGGCGCCCACTACTCCGACCTGCGCGAGGCGCTTGAGCGGCTGCAACTTAACGACGCATCGCTGCTGTTTGAGCCGGAAACATCGGTGGCGCTCGGCTTTGGTTTCCGCTGCGGTTTTCTCGGACTGCTGCACATGGAAATTATACAGGAGCGGCTCGAGAGGGAGTACGACCTCGACCTCATCACAACGGCACCGAGCGTTATCTACCGCATCAAAATGACAAGCGGCGACACGGTTGAAATCGACAACCCGACCAACTACCCCGACCCGTCTCTCATTGCCGAGGCGTTTGAGCCGATGTGCAATGTGCACATCTATTCACCGAGCGAATTTGTCGGCGCCATTATGGAACTGTGTCAGGAGCGGCGCGGCATATTCAAGGATATGCAGTACATCGGCGGCAACGAGCGGGTGGATATTCACTACATTCTGCCGCTGGCCGAGATTGTCTACGACTTTTTCGACGCGCTCAAGAGCCGCACGCGCGGCTACGCCTCATACGACTACGAACTGCACGACTACGAGAAAAGCAATCTCGTCAAGTTGGATGTCCTGCTCAATGGCGACATCGTCGACGCACTGTCGTTCATCGTTCACGCCGACAACGCCTACAAGCGCGCCCGTCGCATAGCAGAAAAACTCAAGGAGCACATACCGCGCCAGTTGTTTGAGGTGCCCATTCAGGTGGCGGTCGGCGGCAAGATTATCGCGCGAGAGACGGTCAAGGCTATGCGCAAGGATGTGCTTGCCAAGTGCTACGGCGGCGACATTACGCGCAAAAAGAAGTTGCTCGAAAAGCAGAAAGAGGGCAAAAAGCGCATGCGTCAACTCGGCTCGGTCGAAGTGCCGCAAGAGGCGTTCATGGCTGTGCTCAAACTGGACGAGTAGCCGCCGTAAAGGGTTATTCCGCGCCGCCGGTCGGCGTGAATATAAACACCGTATTATAAAGTGTTGGAGGTATTGCTGAATGAAAAACAAAATTTTACCTACCGCCGTTAAGACGCTCATAAGCGCGGCCATCATCTTTTTGATGTTTTGGTTTGAACTGCCGGCTGTCAACTTGCGCAGTGAAGGTTTTTGGTCGTTTCTTGTGCGCAGTATTATTGTTTGCATTGTCGTGTATGCGTTTGGCCGCATCCTTGCCATTGCGAAGGATATAAAGAGCGCTCGCGGCTACCAAAAGGGCAGTATAAAGGAACTGCTCCGCAGTCTCGGCAAGCCGGTCATGGTGACCCTCGCTGTCGTTGCGGTCATGATAGCCGCGTCGGCTGTATTCAGCATCGTCGGCAGTCAACTGTTCAACGCGTCCGGTTACAACAAGCTGCTCGTCCTTGAGGACGGCGACTTTTCCGCCGATGTGGCCGAACTGAACATGACGCAAATACCGGTTGTCGACCGCGACACGGCCGTCCGTCTGGGCGCGCGCAAGATGGGCAACATGGAGGATTTGGTGTCGCAGTTTGACATCAGCGAGGAATACACCCAGATAAACTACAAGGGACGGCCCACTCGCGTCACGCCCCTTTGCTACGGCGACCCCATTAAGTGGTTTAACAACCAGTCCCAGGGACTGCCGGCCTACATCATGGTAGACATGGTCACGCAGGAGACCACTCTGGTGCGGCTGGATGAGGGTATGAAGTACAGTTCCGGTGAATATTTTATGCGCAACATCTACCGATATCTGCGTTTCAAATACCCCACCAAGATATTCGACAACATCACATTTGAGATTGACGAAAACGGCACTCCCTACTGGGTAGCATCGACCGTTTCGTACCGCATCGGTTTCTGGAGCGGCCGTGACATCGGCGGTGCCGTACTGGTCAATGCCGTCACCGGCGAAAGCAGCTTCTACAAACTGAATGATGTTCCGACTTGGGTCGACCAAGTCTACTCCTCTGACATGATAATCGAGCAACTCATCTACAACGGCAAGTATCGCTCGGGATTTTTCAACTCCATCTTCGGACAAAAGGGCGTTCTGCAGCCGACCGACGGCTACAATTATCTGGCCATTGATGACGATGTATGGCTCTACACAGGCATCACCTCGGTTATGAGCGACGAGTCGAATGTCGGCTTTGTGCTTGTAAACCTGCGCACCAAAGATGCGCGCTACTACTCTCTGCCGGGCGCCGAGGAATACTCAGCCATGTCATCGGCGGAAGGCCAGGTACAGAACCTCGGCTATAAGTCCACCTTCCCGATACTGCTGAATGTGGGCGACCGTCCGACCTACTTCATGTCACTCAAGGATGACGCCGGTCTGGTCAAGATGTACGCCTTTGTCGATGTCGAGCAGTACCAGATAGTCGGCACGGGCAGCAGCCCCAACGAGGCGCGCACCAACTACATCGCCAAACTGGGCAAGGTGGACACCTCCTCTGAGAGCGAGACGCCGACCGAAAAGAGCGTCAGCGGAAAGATAAGCGGTATTGAATCGGCCGTAGTCAGCGGAAACACCAAATATTACTTTATGCTGCAGGGCGACTCAAGCATCTATATCGCAGATATTTCGCAGAACAGCATGCTCCCCTTCATGGGCGCCGGAGCCGAGGTGGAACTGACCTACACCGGCAACGAGACCCGCACCGTCACCTCAATCAAATTGGCCAAATAAAGAACAAACAGAGCCGTCGGCGCTTTGCCGGCGGCTTTCCTTTTCACACAAAAAACCGCAGCAAGGCATGCCACCCTGCTGCGGTTTTTAATTACTGATAAATCGGATTTACAGGTTATCCATTTCTTCGGCGCGCTTTTCAGCGTTTTCGAGCACTTGATTGAGCGCTTGCTCTGCGCCGGTTATCTCGCCCGATACAGAAACGGCTTCAGCGGCTGTTTCGGCGCCCTCGCCGGCGTCGGCCTCCACCTCGGCGTCGGCGTTAACCTCTGCCTCGTCATGCTCGGCAACTTCCATAGTCACCAGCCGCGCGCCCTCGTTGACGCGCATCACGCGCACGCCCTTTGCCGGACGCGCATAGGTGCTGATGCCGGCGACAGCGATACGGATAACGATGCCGTCGGTCGAAATGAGAATGATATCCTCCTCATCGCTGACCGCCTGAACGGTCGCAACCTTGCCGTACTTGGCGGTGCGGTAGTTGGTCAGTCCCTTGCCGCCGCGGTTCTGTACGCGGTAGTCGTCAAACTCACTGCGGCGGCCGTAACCGGTCTCGGTCACAGTCAGCACCGACTTGCCCTCCTCGACGCGTATCATGCCCACGACCTCATCGCCCTCTGCGAGGGTGATGGCCTTTACGCCGCGCGAAGTGCGCCCGAGCGGACGGGCGTCGCTCTCATCAAAACAGATGGCCATTCCGTTGCGGGTGGCCACCAGCAATCGGTCGTTGCCGTCGGTCATGCGCACCCAGCGCAGTTGGTCGCCCTCGTCCA
>JAQXHB010000027.1 GCA_029007015.1 Bacillota bacterium
CATATCGTACGGGCCGTCCAGAGAGCGGCAGTTGAGCATCGGAGTGAACATGGTGCGGGCGATGCGGAGCCGGGCCTCGTCCAGTCGCGCGTATTCAACGGCGCGGTCAGCATCGGTATAGCCGCGGAGAGTGTACTCCGGCATATAGGTGTTGCCGTGATAAACGGCGTTCATACCGAGAAAATCCCCGCATAATACTTTATCAAAATCGACACGGATTGTCTGCGTATAAGGCATGGTGCTGTCCTCCTGTATTAGGATATGATATACGGCTTCCAAAGCCGGTACAAGTCGAGTATAACATAACCTTTTTGATAGCACAACCTCCATTTTAAAAAAGATTTTTAAAAAAAGGCTTGCATTTTGATGCGGCATGTGGTAATATATCATTTGTCAGTCGGTGCTGATGGCTGTGAGGGTCCACCTGTTCCCATCCCGAACACAGAAGTTAAGCTCACACACGCCGAAGATACTTGGGTGGTGACGCCCCGGGAAAATAGGTCGGTGCCGACACTTAATTCAGTCGTCCAATACGGACGGCTGTTTTTCTTTTTACAACCAATACACACACGATAAAGCCGGCATCTGCAAAAAATGCAGATGCCGGCTCTTTTACATATTTATCGCAATTACCACGGCGCATGCGACGGCGATAACGGCGATTACCGCAGCGGCAGCGGCAAATATCAGGGATTTGTTCATTGTCAAATCACCAAGATAAGTATGGTCACCAGCGCCGCAATGACCAGCACCGAAGCGCACATCATAACCACCCACACCGGCGTCATGCGACTGCGGCGCAAGATAAAGACAATGCCCATCACGATAACAGCCAGCGGAATCAAACCGAACAGAACTATCGACAGCACCAGCGCAATAATATCGGCAACGCGACTGTCAGAGATGGTCACATAGCCATTACCGACATCATACAGTTCATCGTAATACTCCTCATGATGTTCAGTATCTTTCGCAATGATGTTTCCGGCCGTTTTCTCGTCCAGCAAGACGGCATCGGCCACCGAGCCGAAGGTGACATTGACCGAGCCGTCGTAATTAAAACTGACACCGCTTATTTTTCGGTAATCAATGTAATAGAACACCTTTTGGCCGTCGTCTTCGATAACCCAAACTTCACCGACCGATGTGCTGAAAACCCCCGTTTGGTCGTAAATCACGATATTACAGCAACTATAGTATTCTTTCATCAGTTTGCTGTAATCAAGTTTCACGCTCGGGCCGTTTAACAGCGCATCAACCTCGGCGTCATCCAACTGCACCGTCTCCAACTGCGTATAACTGCTGACGGCCAAACCGTAGCGATTGCTCGGTGTGAACGATGACAGGCTGTTGGCGATTTCATCTGCCTTGCTCTCACGGCAATAAATCCTCGTGCCGTCGATTTCGTAATAGCTGTTTTTAATACCGACATACAGTATATCGCGGTTGCTGTCGCCGACCACGCTGTATATCAGCAGTTGGTTATCCGACCATACTTTTTCATCAATACTGATATAGAACTGACACAAATCGAGCGCAACATACCTCTCGCCCGCCGAGTCGGTCAGCACCTCACCGTCGCTCGAGAGTGAATATGAAAGATTCCCATTATCTGCCGATACACCCACACAGCAGAGCGAACAGATGACCGACACGGCCAAAATAACAGCCGCAAAAATTCTAAACTTTTTCATATCTGTTCTCCCTCCCGTTATGCCAGATTAAGTTTCTTGTTGAGCAGATGCAAATTGAAGCAGTAAAGTGCGGCCGCGATGAGTGCAATCGCGCCGAACACAAGCAGCAGCAATGCGTTAGCCGACAGATGTATGAGTGCTTGGTCGGTAATATCTCCCAAGCGATTCAGGAAACTGGAGTCGATAAACACGAGAATGAACATCCATGTGGCAAAACTGATGACCATATTGCCTATATAGTATATGCCAATCGCGACCAGTATCTTGAACTTCTTAACCAATACCGAGCCGACAGTAATGCATGAGTAATAGAACATAATCGTGCAGACCAAAGTGGAAATGCCGCACAGAATAACCTCGGCAATGTATACAAACATCATGCCGCCGATTTCGTTATAGACTTCTTTGAAAAAGTCGGACACTTGTTTTAGCAACTCTGTGTTGACAAACTCGGTAGATGTGCCGAACACCGAGAACCCTACCACTCCGATGCCCACCACCAGTGAGGTCGCCAGCATGTAGATAAATCCCATTATCAGTTTCGAGAACAGTATTTGCATACGGCTGACCGGCAGTGTAAATGTTAAATAGCCCTGGTCGGTGAACAGATTGGTGTAATAGCGGCGCAGTACCAATATCAGATTGAGTATGATATAGGCCGCCGCCGCAACAAATGTAAGCATCAGACCGATGGAACACAGTACGGTCAAAATGCGCTCACTGGTCGTGTGCTGACCTGCAATGTCCTGACCTGCATACAAGAGGGACTGATATTTTTGCTCGATGATGGTTATCTCTTTCACACACACAGTGCCGACAATGAAAAAGGCCAAAACCGACAGCGATGATATCCACCAGCCGTTAAATACCGACTTTAAGTCGTGCTTTAATAATTTGCGCATCTGAATACCTCCCTGAACAACTGGTCGAGCGAGCGACCGTACTGAGCCCGAATATCGTCAGCGTTGCCGCCCATGATAATCTGTCCGCCGTAGCCGAGGAACATAAATTCGTCGAGCACCGGCTCGATATCGTAGATGAGGTGGGTGGTAATGACCACCGTTGCATCCTCAGCGTAGTTGCCGACAATGGTTTGCAGGATATAGTCACGGCTGGCCGGGTCGACGCCGCCGATCGGCTCATCGAGCAGATACAGACGCGCCCGTCTGGCCATTACCAGCACCAGTTGCACCTTTTCCCGCTGGCCCTTTGAGAGGGCTTTGAGCGGCCGGTTGGTGGTTATTTGCAGGTCACCGAGCATCTTCTCAGCCTTGGCACGGTCAAAGTCAGGGTAAAAATCGCAAAAGTAGTCCATCAGTTCCGACACGCGCATGGACGGATTGAAATAGGTGCGTTCCGGCAGATACGACACCAGCGAATTGGTGCGTTCACTCACCGGTATGCCGCACACCTCAATCGAGCCGGCCGTCGGCGTCAGCAGTCCCGACACCAACTTCAAAAATGTGGTCTTGCCGCAGCCGTTGGGGCCGAGCAATCCGACTATGCGTCCGCTTTCGAGTTTGAAGTTGAAGTCGTTGAGCACATAGTTTCTGCCGCTGTAAATTTTGCTGATGTGTTTTGCTTCAAGTACAGTCATATATTCCACTCCTCCGTTTGGTCAATGAGGGCGAGCAATTCCTGCTTGCTCATCCCCAGCGCCCTGGCACGATTGATGACCGCGTTCGCTTCATGAGTGAACGCTTTGCGTCGTGCCTCCTCCAAAACCGCCGTATCAGCGGTGACAAACCGGCCGGCCGTTCCGCGGCTGTAAAGCAATCCGTCGCTCTCCAGAGCGGTCAGCGCCCGCTGCATGGTGTTGGGATTAACGGCCGCGTCCATAGCCAGTTGCCGCACGCTGGGAAAGGGCGAATCGACAGCATAACGCCCGGCAAGTATATCCGCCCGAATGCGCGAGACAATCTGCATATAAACCGGTTCATACGAAGAAAAATTCCAGCCCATCATAACCTCCTGATTGTATTATTGTATTACTGTACTAATACAATAATACAGTTTTACCCGTTTGTCAATAGTTTCCAATCAAAAATATTAAAAAAATTATATTGTTAGACCCAATTTTCGCAGTGATACTTTAAACTGCGCACCAATAGCAATCGCCGTCATACGAAAACAACTGTGGCACCCTCTTTACAGAAGATGCCACAAAGATACCGTTTTTGTAAACGGCACACAAGAGTTATTCTATTTCAGCGGCGAAACCGAGTTCAAGTCGTCCAGCCATTCGTCGGGTGATACGCTGCACGGCATACGCCGGTCGCTGCGCGGAGACAGCGATACCGGCCCCACCTTCGGCCCGTCAGGCATACCGATGCGTTTGTACTGCTGTGAGAAAAACTGCCGCAAAAATTGCTCCAACTGCTCGAAAATCAAACGAGCGGAGCACTCATCTTTAAAGGCAGTCTGAGCCAAGCGAAAAATTTTGTGCGGAGCGAAGCCGAAACGCAGGGTATAATAGAGAAAAAAGTCGTTCAGACGGCAGTTATCGGCGTCACTCTCAAAACGGTCGAGCAGGTTGATTAACGCGCCCTGCATTTTGCCGGCTGTGCTGTCCGCAACATGCCTCAGAATGTACCGAACCAGCGTCTTTGGCACCGTGCAATTGACGCCGTAGGCCGGCAGACCGACGGCGTCAGCACAGCCACACGCCCAATCGGTCAGGTCGTCTGATGCGACAATATGCCCGCCGGTTTCATTGGCAATGTCGGCGGCGCTCCTGCCCGTTTCGGCGCGCACACCGAGGCAATCACACAGCATTTGGTGGCAGTCGGTCGGCCGGCCGTCGCGCGACCAAATGGCGGCTGTGATTTTACTGCGGTCGAGTCGGGCCAAATCGGCCGCACGCGCCGCGGCAACAAGCGACAGAGCGCCATCAAGCCCGCAGTTCACATCGACAACCACATTGTCTGCGCCCATTTGCTCAATCCGCCGTCCCAGCCCATGAGACTGTATTTTCAGCACCAAATCGGCGCGCTCTGCGGCCAAGTCGTCCTGCGGCGGTAAAAACGGGTCTTTGCCGACCGCTCGGGTCAGTTCGGTGCGGCGCACCTCCTGCTCAAACGGTATGAGCCGCACGCCGCTCGGGCGGTACCTGAAACTGGTCACACGCCGCCGCTCGGCCGCAAGTCGGTCAACATCAATATCGCTGACCGTCATGAGACTGCCGCCAAACGGCTTATTTTCTGCCAGCATGATGCCGTTTTCGAGTATGATACGGTGTGCCGCGTAGACGGCGTCGCCGCTTGACTCGCTCACCCCCGAGCAGGCATAAACATATCCGCACAGCAGTCGTGACGACATGGCGCCGAGCAGTGTGCGGCGGTATCTTTGCTTGCCAATCAGTTCGGTGGAGGCCGACAGATTGGCAATGAGCGTTGCGCCGCTCAAACACAAATCGGTTGACGGCGGTTTGGGCGCCCAAGCGTCCTCGCAAATTTCGACGCCGAATGTGTAATTGTCCAGCCGGTTGTGGCAAAAAAGCAGGTCACTGCCAAACGGCACCCTGTCGCCGCAGATATCGACCGTGGCCCCGTTTTCCAGTTCGGCGGCCGGCGCAAATTGCCGTTCTTCATAAAATTCGCCGTAGTTGGGCAAGTACATTTTAGGCACCAGCCCGAGTAACCGCCCATTCACGATGACTGCGGCGGCATTATACAATTTGCATCGGTGGCGAATGGGCAGTCCGACTATGACCGCCGGATATCTGCCGGCGGTAAATCGACACAACTCATCAAGGGCGTTATACGCCGCAAAAATGAGAGCATCTGCATACAGCAAATCGCCGCAGGCATATCCCGTCAGGCACATCTCGGGCAGCACCAGCAAATTTATCTGCCGGCGGTCGGCCTCGGCAATCACCTCTTTTATCGCGCGCACATTGCCCGACACATTGGCCACCGCCGTTTGCGCCGTGGCGGCCGCCACCTTGATAAATCCGTCGTTCATGAATACATCCGCTCCTTTACAATATAGTATTGCCAAAACAATCGGTCATATTTTACACATTTGCGAACAGTATGAGGCACGCGGGAATAATATGGTAATAAAATACATTCGAGGTGGCAAAACATGAGCGGCAAATTTACCCAACCAAACGCCGAGCAGGTGCGCATGATGTGCGCCCAAATGACCGACCGCAGTGTGCAGGCGGCCGACCGCAGTACCCATTCATGCCCCGACCGAATATCACAGCGCAAAGCACGAATAAGGTATATCGGCGGTCGCACGGCCGATGGCATCATGCAGTCAATTACCGACCAATATGTAACCCTTGACTGCGGCGGTCGCACGGTGATGATTCCCTACCACAGCATCGCATACATATCCATCGAGTAAATCGTTACACAAAATAAGCCCCTTACGCAGCGGCAAACTGCATAAGGAGCTTATTTTGTGTTTTTGAGTTTTTAAATCTCCGACGACAAATCGGACGACTCGTCCTCGCTCACGCCGTACTGACGCGCGCTGTCATGATTCTGAATGGTGGTGGCAATAAGCATTCCGTTGAAGAAGTAGAAATCGACATCATACTTGTCATCTACGCTGTAAGCCAGCATGGTGGTGTCGACCGACCCTCCGTAGAGGAAAAACAAATCGTCATCAGAGGCCGCTCCCTCGTATACCGGAGAAATGCCGGCAGTCGCCTTGATGTATGAGTCGGTAGTAGTGTTGGTGTAGCCGTAGGCATTACCGAAATAGGCAACGAAATATATGCCGCTATCCTTATCCGATTCAAGATAGTAGTACTTGGTATCCTCGGTATACATGCGCACCTTGTCGCCGCCGATATAATCGACATTGAGCATCTGCAAACCCTTGTCCGCATTTTCGGCGTTGTTCCAATAATCCTCATCGTCAAAGTGATGGTAGGACAGTATGTCGTCAGGGTCGGCTCCAATGCCAAACTGCGCGCCGCCGATCATTCCGGTGCGGGCGGTGGACAAAAATTGTTCATTCACCGGCAAGGATGATGACGACTCATTATTATTCTCGGTGCCGCCGCACGATGCGAGAGAAAGCATCATAACGCCGGCGATAATGGCCGAAAGTAATTTTTTCATTGCACTTCCTCCTTTTATTTGTGTTCGCTGAGCAGTTTTTGCTTAGTATCCCACAATTTCTGCGACAAATCCACATAATAACTGTGCGGATTCTCAAATCGCCTTACCTCGTCCCACAGCGTCTCTGTTTGCTCGCGGCAATAGTCGTGCAGTTGAGCCACTGTGTAACGCGGATAAACGCACTTTCCGCGCTCAAACACTCTGGCAGTAATGACCTTTGCATAAAAATCGGTCACCGTCTTGCGCTTCCATGTGTGCTCAGGGTCAAAAATCTCATACGGCTTGGTGTCGTCGATTTCTTCATCAAAATGGGTGATAACATCTGCAATAGCCTTGCCGCTCTCGCGGTCATAGAGACGCCAAACCTTTTTAAATGCCGGTATGGTGATTTTCTCGACATTTTCGCTCAGTTTAATCTTGGGTATCATGTTGCCGCCGTCGTCCCACACAGCCGACAGTTTGTATACACCGCCGAGCACCGGTGAAAGCGACGATGTTATCAGCCGCTCGCCCACGCCGAAAGAGTCAATCCGGGCGCCCTGACCGAGCATATCGCGTATGATATACTCGTCCAGCGAATTGGACGCAACGATTTTGCAGTCGGGGTATCCGGCCTCATCGAGCACCTTGCGTATTTTCTTTGACAAATAGGTTATGTCGCCGCTGTCAATGCGCACACCGAGCGGGCGCTTTCCCATCGGCGCCAGAACATTGTCAAACACCTTTATGGCGTTGGGCAGGCCCGATTTGAGAACATTGTATGTATCAATAAGCAGTACGCACCCATCGGGATAGTTGCGGGCATACGCCTCAAATGCGTCGTATTCGTTTTGAAACATCTGTACCCAACTGTGCGCCATAGTACCTGAAACGGGAATGTCGAACATCTTGCCGGCCGTCACGCACGAGGTCGAGTCACACCCGCCGATGTAAGCGGCACGGGCGCCGTAAACTGCTCCGTCATAGCCCTGAGCTCTGCGTGCGCCAAATTCCATTACGGCACGGCCGTTGGCGGCGCGCTTGATGCGATTTGACTTGGTGGCAATGAGGGTCTGATGGCTGACAGTCAGCAGCAGTGCCGTCTCAACAAACTGAGCCTGAATCATCGGGCCCTTGACGGTCACGATAGGCTCGGACGGGAATATGGGCATACCTTCAGGGACAGCCCACACATCACAGCAGAACTTGAAATTGGCCAAATAATCGAGAAACCGCTCGCTGAATATTCCGGTTGAGCGCAAAAACTCGATGTCTGACTCGCTGAAGTGCAGATTTTCAAGATAATCTATCACCTGGTCAAGTCCGGCCATAATCGCAAAGCCGCCGTTATCCGGAGGACGGCGAAAAAATATATCAAACGAGGCTTCGGCCTCACCCATGTTTTCACAAAAATAGCCGTTAGCCATGGTTATTTCATAAAAATCGGTCAACATGGTCAAATTTCTGCTGAATGGATTGCTCATTATTTTTTCTCTCCTTTTATTGTGCGCGGCAGTGTTTGCAGGTCGTGAACAGAGCGATTATGCTGATTTGCCCCGGTAGTGGCTGTTCAATATAACCCAACCTGACAAATGTGTCGAGCGGACACATCATGCCCAACTCACACCCATCAACCGAGCGGTTGACCGCGTAATTCATGGCGGCGCGTGCGATAAGGTCGCACAGCCAGTCGTCGCCGGCCGTGTAATCGACATACATCAGATACAGTTTGTCCGACAGGCTGAACACCGCACTGCCGACATATTGACCGGCCTCGGTCGCCTCCATCGCCAGCGTATCGGCGCCGTACGGCAAATTCAGTTTATCGCAAATCTCAGCGACGCGCTCTGCGGCCGCCGGTTTTACCGTTACCATCGCTTTTCACCTCATTTTCATCCTTTGACGAGCGCAGTGCGTCGGTGCGCAGCCGCTTTATCTCCTGTTCGGTCAAATGCCGCCACTTGCCCGTCTGCAACATGCCCAGTTTGAGGGTGCCGACCGCTGTGCGCTTGAGCCGCACCACCTGCAGGCCCACCGCCTCGCACATACGGCGAATCTGACGGTTCCGCCCCTCGTGAATGACAAACACAAGCACTGTTCGCGGCACCGACAAATCCTTTTCAATTACCTCGACGGTGCACGGCTCGGTCAGGCGGCCGTCCAACTCGATGCCGCTGACCATGCGCGTAATCTGCTCCTCGGTCACATCGCCGCGCACAGTGACGCGGTAGGTCTTGCCCACCTCCGAGCGCGGGTGCATCATTTGGTTGGCAAATTCACCGTCATTGGTCATGAGCAGAAGCCCCTCTGAATCGCGGTCAAGGCGCCCCACCGGATAAATCTTTGACTTGATGTCGCTGGTCAGTTCGGTCACGCACTTTCGGCCGCGGTCATCGGTGGTGGAGGTAATGTATCCGCGCGGCTTGTTTAGCATTATGTAAACCTTTTCACCCACCGGCTTGATGAGTTTGCCGTGAACGGTTACTTTATCTTTGTATGGATCGATTTTATCTCCCAGCGACGCCTTTTGCCCGTTGACCTTGACAAAACCGGCCGTTATCATTTCCTCCGATTTGCGGCGCGAAGCCACGCCGCACTCGGACATGTATTTTTGCAGTCTTTCTGTTCCCACTGTGTCCTCCGTAATCATTTTATCCCAATAAGGCACAACAGCCTTGTAATAATGCTGTTATCGCCGCCGCTCTGACGCACATCGACCGAATGGGTTGCATATATATCGGTCGAGGTGATGACGCACGAATTATAGTAATATGTCACCGTGCCGACCCGCTGCCCTGCAGTTATCGGGCCGCACAGAAAGGCCGGCAGGCTGATGTCACACCCGATATTCTGAAAATCCTGCGGCAGCAGTGATACTTCGGGCGCATCGGCAGCCAGAGTCACCTGACGCCCGGTGCCGTACACCGGCAATGACGGGATTTCGGGCACCTCAAGAGTGCCGCGCCTCAGCGCCGAAAAGCCGAAATCGAGCATAACGGCATGGTCGGCCCAATCATTTGGATCGCGCAAGGTGACAGCTATAACGCCGACGCCGTCGCGCTCGGCACACGAGACCAGACAGCGCCCTGACTTCTTGGTGAAGCCGGTCTTAATCCCGCTCGCTCCGTCATAACTGCCGAGCAGTCGGTTATGATTGGTCAGTGTGCGCCGATAGGGCGGATTGCCGTACTCAAGGGTAGCCGATTTACTGCCGGCCGCGGCCGCAAACTCCTCATTCTTCATCGCGTAAACCGCCAGCCGCGCCATATCACAAGCGGTGGTGTAGTGATGCTCATCATCAAGTCCCGACGGCGTAACAAAATGGCTGTCGGTCATGCCGATTTCAGCCGCCTTGCGGTTCATCATATCGGCGAAGCCCTCAATACTGCCGCCAAGGGTAATGGCGGTCACATTGGCCGCATCGTTGCCCGATGCCAGCATCATGCCGAACAGTAGGTCGCGCAAATGCACCCTGTCACCGGCAAGCAGTCCCATCGAACTGCCTTCGACCGCCACCATTTCGGCAGTCACGGTTATCTCCTCGTCCAGCCGCCCGCTCTCGCACAGCAGCAGAGAGGTCATAATCTTGGTCGTGCTGGCCATGCTGGTGCGCCGGCAGGCGTTTTTGCCGGCAATCACCCTGCCGGTGTCCATCTCAACAACGATAGCGCACTCGGCCGAAATGTCTGGCATTATGCACGGCGCCGACTGCACCTCACCCGAAGTGCACAGACATATAGCCGACACTATCAGCGAAATGACCGTTTTCATTTACATCACCCCGCACAAATTATATGCGAGGCCATGCCGATATAGGCCGATTATTTATCCTCGGCGCTGTTCTCCGATTTGTCCCTCTTAAAAAGGCCGGTTATCTTGTCAAACAAGTCGGGCAGCAGTGCAACCGCGCCGTCAGCCGTGCCGGGCGCCTTGGAAAGTTGCAGCAAGCGCACATCCTCGCCCTTGACAACGATAAATGCAGTCGGTGTAACGCTGACACCGGCGCCTGAGCCGCCGCCGAAAAGATTTTTGTTGGCCTTGTTAGGCAGGTCAGAGCCGCCCGACGCAAAGCCGAATGACACCTTTGACACCGGAATGACAGTCACACCGCTGTCGAGCACTATCTCTTTGCCGATGACCGTGTCGGCGTCTGCCATGGCGCGTATTTTCTCCATTGTATTGTCGGTAATGCCCTTAATTGAATCTGCTCCCATTATTTAGCACCTTCCTTTGATTTATTTAATTTATTTTGTAAATATTGACTGACGAAGGGGATGACCGACGCCAGAACACCTATTACCCTGAAATATAAATTGCACACGACGGTGTATTGCTCGCGCTCCTCATCGTAGTCGGGCACAGCACTTACCGTCGGGCGGCACATATTGACCGCCGAGCCGAGCAGTCCCAGCGCAGGATAGGCCAGCGCATAAACGGTGCCGCATTTGATGGCCGTCTGGGCCGCGTCACCCGTACCGATTACGGCGTCTATGCTGAGTTTTGTGACATGTATGTGCCCGAACAGATTGCGTATGCTCTCAAGCAGACCGCCGAGCGAGGCAATTACATCTGAAATATTGGCCTTTTTCTGCTCATTATCGCTTTTTATCTGCTTGTTGAGTTTGTCAGCCTCTTTGTGCCTGTGCGGTTTGTCGCCCTTGCTCGGAAGGCTGAACACCTTTATTCCAAGCACCCTGACGCTCATAAAAAACTGCCCGTCATATACAATATATATCCTGATTTTGGTAACCAGGGCGAGCAGTATAAGTAGCAGTAAAATGCCCAAAACAAGCAGTATCACTTGACCGATGCTCATTGCGCACCCACCGCCTTACTGCTCATTTGCGGTGACCGTCTCACCCTCGGGCGCGGTGTCATCGGGCAACTGCAATTGCTCCGAGTCATCCTCTTTGCTCGGCAGAGGGGGCAGTTCACCCAAATTATGCACACCGAAACAGCGCAAAAAGTTCTTGGTCGTGCCGTACAGAAGGGGTCGGCCGGGCAGTTCCAGCCGCCCGCGCTCCTCAATCAGCCCCTTTTCCATCAATGTGGATACAACGCCAGAGCAATCGACGCCGCGCACCTGCTCGATAAAGGCGCGCGTCACCGGCTGATTGTACGCCACAACGGCCAGCACCTCAAACGCGGCCGGAGACAGCGGCGAGTTGCGCGTGATGTCCAAAAAGCGGCGAATGTCGGCCGCGTGCTCGGCGCGCGTGGTCATCTGGTAACTGTCGTCCAGTTTTACAATATACACCGCGCTGTCACTGCGGCTGTTGTTGAGTTCGATAACCGCCGCCTCGACCTCGTCGGCGGTGATGCCCAGCGTCGCGCAAATGCGGTCGATGGGGGCAGGCTCGCCCGATGCGAATATAAGCGCCTCAACGGCCTGTTTGACAGATAAATCCATCATTATCTGCGCTCCTTTTTGTTCATTGTAAGGGTCATTTTATCGCTCTCTCCCTCGACCCTGACGCGGTCGGCCTTGATAAGTTCGAGCACCGCCAAGAAGGTGGCAACCAGTTCTGAGCGGCTGTGAGCCGCCTGATACAGCCGTTTGAGTTTCACCGTCGAGCCGTCGCGTATCCTGCGCAGGACAAAGACCACCTTGCTGGTCACCGACACAATTTTTTTGACCACCAGCGGTGTAAATGTGTCAGTCGGCGGCGGCAGTCGGCGCTGCCCCCTGCCCACCGCGGCCAGATAGTGCCGCACAAGTTCCTCGGCGTCGTGTCGGCGGCGATATGTTTTGTCCGCCTCAATTTGCATCTGCGGCCGCACAAAGCAGCCAAAGCCGTCGGTCATTTGGCTCATTTTCGCGGCCATTTCCTTGCACTGCTGATACTCGAGCAACTCGCCGGTCAACTCCTGCTTGAGGGTGGCCGCCTCGTCCTCGTGCTTTGGCAGAAGCATTACCGACTTGATATAGACAAGGCGCGCGGCCATCTCCAGAAACTCGCTGGCAACATCCATATCATTCTCGCGCATCTCGTCAATCTGCCGCATATACTGCTCAAGCAGGTCAGACACATTGATGTCGCAGATATTCAGTTTGTTTTTTGATATAAGCGACAGCAACAGGTCGAGCGGCCCCTCAAAGGCGGGCAGTTTATACTGCAGTTTGTTGTCCATAATTCACCCTTGTTAATAAAACAATCTAAACGGGAGCGAAGCGATAAAGTCAAGCCCGTTTATCAGAAAACTCGACAACCCCGAGATGATGCCGTTGAAAGCGCCGAACATGCACAGCACCAGCACGGCGATGAATACATACTGCTCATACATTTGCAGTTTGTAGTAATACTTGTCCGGCAAAACGGCGAACAAAATGCGCGAGCCGTCAAGAGGCGGCACCGGCAGCAGATTGAACACAGCCAGAGTAACATTTATCTGCGCGGCAAAACTGAAAAAGTACCATATATACATAACCGCCATGGTCGGCAGTACAATCGACAGCACATAAACTGCAATATTGCCGAGCAGCAGACAAATGAAAGCCAGTATCACATTTGACACAGGGCCGGCAAGTGCCGTCAGCGCCATGTCGCTCTTGGGCCGGCGGAAGTTCATCTGGTTGACCGGAACCGGCTCGGCCCAGCCAAACCCGAACAGCAGTATCATGCCGGCGCCGATGAGATTGATGTGCGCCATGGGATTGAGAGTCATGCGGCCGCGGTAACGCGCCGTGGGGTCGCCCAATTTATTGGCCATCCACGCATGGGCAAACTCATGCACCGGCTGAGTGCAGAAAATAACAAACAGCGATGAAATTATGTAGATTATGACATTGGCGAGCGAGCCGCCCGATATCAGAGTACGAAGCACGGTATTTCCCCTTTCGGTAAGTCGGCAAAATGCCTATTATTCATTTCATTATAATATAAATCGACGCAAATTACAACCCCTGAGTAATGATATGATTGACCGAAATCACAGGGGATATGCCGCCGGCGGTAAATTTCGCCAAATCCATCAGGCAGAGTCGGGCGTCAGCCGTTGACCGCACGCCGTTTCGGCCATAAACAGCAAAAAACTCCCCCGACTGCTCGAGAGAGTTCAAACTTTTTGGGATGTTTGGACTTAATGGCACCAACTGAATGTGGCTGAAAACCTGATTATCTTGCAATTTCTTAATTGTCTCGTTTGTATAACTCATAGTTTTATTTGTAACACAAATTCTTTGGATTTTATAATCAATGGACTATCTGCCGTAATATTGCCACTTTTTTTCATAAAACAAAAAGAGCAAGGCAAAGCCTTGCAAAAACACTTATTACCTCTTACTTTCCAAAGCCCAAAGGACCTTTGAGGTAAGAGTGAAGATGTAATAGGTAAGAAGTAAGCCCCAAGAACTTATCGTCCTTGGGGCTTTGGAGCGGATTACGAGGCTCGAACTCGCTACCTCCACCTTGGCAAGGTGGCGCTCTACCGGATGAGCTAAATCCGCAAATATGGTGCCTCCGATCGGAATCGAACCAATGACACGAGGATTTTCAGTCCTCTGCTCTACCAACTGAGCTACAGAGGCAGGTTGGCGACCTGGATGGGGCTCGAACCCACGACCTCTAGCGTGACAGGCTAGCGTTCTAACCAGCTGAACTACCAGGCCACATGGTGGGAACAATAGGGCTCGAACCTATGACCCTCTGCTTGTAAGGCAGATGCTCTCCCAGCTGAGCTATGCTCCCGATTTAGTCTCGACTGAATACCTCAACCGGCGACGAATGTTATTCTACTATATTCGCCGCCAAATGTCAACACTTTTTTTGTAATTTTTGAAAAATTATTTTTCGGCCAATTTCTGCAATTGCTCCGATGTAAAATTATACGACTTGTTGCAGAAGTGGCACTTGACCGAAGTGGTCTCCTGCTCTGCCGCCAAACTTCTCAACTGCTCGGCGCCCAAACTTTTCAGCACCCGCTCGGTGCGCTCGCGCGAGCAGTTGCACTTGTAACATGTCTGCTCCTCGTACAGCACCTCCACCTCAAACTCGCACAGCGCCTCGCCTACAATCTGCTCAAGCGTCATGCCCTCATTGAGCATAGCGGTCAGCGGCCGAATGCCGTTTATGCCCCGCTCCACCTTGTCGATAATATCGTCGCCTGCAAATGGCAGCAGTTGTATGATATATCCGCCGGCCACCTTAACGCTCAAATCGGGGTTGACCAGCACGCCCAGCGCGCACACCGTCGGTGTTTGCTCGCTGGTGGCATAATACGATGTGATGTCCTCGGCAATCTCGCCCGACACAAGCGGCACCGTACTGCTGTACGGCTCCTTTAGGCCGAGGTCCTTGAGCACATATAGCGAGCCGCGGCCGACGGCCGACGATACATCCAGTTTGCCGTTTGGCTTGAGCGGTATTTCAACCACATTGTTGCCCACATAGCCGCGCACATTACCGTCGGCGTCAGACGACGCAACAATGCTCTCAATCGGGCCGTCGCCCGTTATGCGCAGAGTAAGGGTGTCTCGCTCACCTTTGAGCATATTGCCCATCATAGAAGCGGCCGTCAGCAGCCGCCCCAGCGCGGCGGTCACCACAGCCGAAGTCTGGTGATACTTCTCGGCCGCACTTACAATATCGGTCGAATCAAGCGCCATTGCCGTCACACAGCCGTCGCTTGTGATACATCTGATAAGTCTGCCCATACTATTTTACACACCTTGCAATAAATATTTGTCTTTCGCTTCGCCCGTGCGGCGGCAATAGGCTCATATCGTCCAGTATGTCCACCGTCTCAAATCCCGCCGCCTCCAGAGCGTCGGTTATCTCGTCATCAGAATAGGCGCGCTCGGTTAAACTCTCGCTCGCCCGCTCGTATCGGCCGTCGTCGCCGCGGCAGAAAAAGTCGAGGTCGATGTCGATATATTGGCCGTCACTGCTGTTCTGCCAAACGCAGTACAAATCGTCATCGTCGATGACAAAGGTATTGTCACCGAGCACTTTCTCATGCTTATACAGTGTGTTCATGTCAAAAATAAAATATCCGCCCGGTTCCATAAACAGGGCGACATTGCGTATCACTGCGCAAAACCGGCCGTAATCGGTTATGTGGTTAAGGCTGTCCAGAGTGCATACGGCCGAATCAACCGTGCCATAAAGGTCCAGTTGGGCGGCATCCTGACACAGCAGCAGCGGCTGAACACCGGCCGCTTCGCACTTCATTCTGGCGACGCTGAGCATGTCAGCCGACATATCCACGCCAATCATATCAACACCGCGGCGCGCCAGTTCGACCGTCATACTGCCTGTGCCGCAACACAAATCGAGCATACACATAGGTGTATGCCCCATCCGGTCAAACAGCCCGAGCAGATAATCGGCGCGCTCGGTGTAGTCGCAGTCGCTCATCAGACGGTCATAATATTTTGCAAAAGCGTTATATGCCATTTACTTGCCCATCCGCTCAAAGACCATACGGTATCCGTCGGCGCCGTACTCAAGCGAGCGGTTAACGCGGCTTATGGTGGCCGTACTGGCTCCGGTGTCTGCCACTATGTCGCTGTATACGCGGCCGTTTACAAGCATTTGAGCAACTTCAAAGCGCTGTGCCATTGATTTGATTTCGCGTATGGTGCACAAATCCTCAAAGAAAGCATAGCACTCATCCACCGTTTTAAGTTGCAACAGTGCCTGCATCAATTGGTCGGTCTGAGCATCTTTTAATTTGTTCATGGTCAAAAAATCCCCCTGCCGCTTTTATGTCTATTCAATAATTTATCATAATAAAGCGAGAAAGTCAATTGATTGCTTAAAATTTTACAATATTTTTTAAACAAAGTTAATGCAATCCCTGTCAGTATAGGGTATAATAAATGTACCCTATGTGAAAAGAGGAAAGAAAAATGAAAAGATTGCTTTGCGCCCTTTTGTGCGCCGCAATGGCTCTGCTGTGCGGCTGTACCGGCGCAGGCGGCACCGAGAGTGCATCGTCCAAATCGGCCGTTTCTTCCTTGCCGCCGACTCCGTCGGTCTCATCAACATCATCCACCCAGTCAACTCCGTCGTCCTCATCGACTCCGTCGTCCTCATCTGCTCCGGCGATTTCATCTACCCCGCCGGTCGTTCCAACCACCGCAGGCGAATTTGCCGACTACTCCAACAAAAAGATATGCTGGGGTCAGGGAGTTATTGTAAATGAAAAAAATCAGCCGGTGACATGTCCGCAGTACAACCAAAAATACGGCAAATACGGCGCTGTTTTCATGGGCACGAATGAGAAAAACATCTATCTCACCTTCGATGAAGGGTACGAAAACGGCTACACAGCCAAGATTCTGGATGTGCTCAAGGAGAAAAATGTATCGGCAGTTTTCTTTGTGACATATGATTATGTCAGCAAAAATGCCGCGTTGGTACAGCGCATGATAGACGAGGGACACATCGTGGGCAACCACAGTTGGTCGCACCCCTCCATGCCGAACAAATCGGACGATGAGGTCAAAAGCGAAATACAAAAACTGCACGACTATGTGCTAAAAAATTTCGGCTATTCGATGAACCTTTTTCGTCCGCCTATGGGCGAGTTCAGCGAGCGCACACTGGCCATCACTCAGTCGCTGGGGTACAAAACGGTGCTGTGGAGTTTCGCCTATCTCGACTATGATACAAAAAATCAGCCGACCGAAGAAAAGGCATTTTCACGCGTTACCGGCGCAGAGCACGGCGGAGCGGTATACCTGCTGCACGCGGTGTCTGCCACCAACACAGCCATTCTCGGTCGAGTCATCGACAACATGCGCTCAAACGGATACAGCATAGCAAAATTTGATGTGTAGCAAAAAGCGGGCGGACTGAACGCCCGCTTTTTTGGCATACCGCGCTCCCTGAAGGCATAAAATGTATCATAAAAAATGAGAGGGATAGCGGCATGGTTATACGGATAAAAGAGCGAGTGGTTGCGGCGATGGTCTGCATGGCAATAATGGCAGCGGCGCTGATGTCGGCGCACCGCACCGAAACCTTCGGCAGCACCGCCCTGCCGATAATAATGTACCACCACATTTCCGCCGACCCATCAAAACTGGGCACATATGTCATATCGCCCGAGCAATTCGAGAGTGACCTCAAATACATCAAGGCGTGGGGCTACACCACCGTGACGGCGGCTCAACTTATCGACTTTGCCGAGCACGGCACGCCTCTGCCGAAAAAAAGCGTGATGATAACATTTGACGACGGATATTTAAGTTTCTATGAGTACGCCTATCCCCTGCTCAAGCAGTATGGCATGACGGCGGTGCTTTCCGTAATCGGCAAATACGCCGATATTTACAGCGAAAGCGACGACCGCAATGTCCAATACGCGCACGCCACATGGGACAATATACGAGAAATGTCTCAAAGCGGCGCGGTCGAAATAGGCAATCACACATATCAACTGCACACTCTCAGTGACCGCAAGGGCAGTTGTAAAAAGGCAGACGAAACGGTCGAGCAGTACCGCAAGATGCTGACCGAGGACATCTCAAAAATGCAGGAGCGGATAAAAACAGCCACCGGCAGTCGGTCGTGCATATTCACATTCCCGTTTGGCCGCGTTTGCGACGAGGGCGAGCAGGTTGTGCGGGATATGGGCTTCAAAATAACCCTTGGGTGCGAAGAAAAAATCAATTATATAAAGCCCAATGACCCGGAGGAATTATATATGCTGATGCGTTTCAACCGTCCGTCAGGCCAGTCGAGCGACATATTTTTCAAGAATAAACTGCCGTAAAATAATTTGTAGTTGATTTTGTCCGACAAAGGTGATAAAATATGTCTCGTAGTTCCGCCCGTGGCGAAGCTGGATATCGCAGCAGATTCCGATTCTGAAGGCCGGGGGTTCGAATCCCTCCGGGCGGGCCAAACGAAAATCCGTTCTCTGGTGAGGACGGATTTTCGTTTGTATTATTCATTTTTCAATATTAATAATTCATTATTCATTAAAAGACAACGGATTTTCAAATGAATATTTAATATTTAAGCCGCTTACGCTAATGAATAATTTGGCTTCGTCCTTGCACCACCGCCTATTTTATGTTTTAATAAACCCAAGGCAGTGATATTCGGCTTTGCCGGGTTATGGACGGATTTAACTTCACCGAAACCGTGAGGTTCAATATCACTTTCACGAAGTGGAAATAAAACCCGAAATTGAATTCGGTTTGATTTCATTGCTTTGACGACGAAAAAAAACAATTAGACTTAGTAAGTCATTTGTTGCAGACTCTAAAGTTATGTGGTATAATCTAACCGATAAATAATACCTTGGCGAGGTACTGAAAATGAAATCAATGTGTGGTGCTGATTGCAACAACTGCGGGTTTGGTAATAATAATAACTGCAAAGGGTGTATCTCATCTTC
>JAQXHB010000028.1 GCA_029007015.1 Bacillota bacterium
GTTAAGTACTGCGGCCTGCCGGGCGACAAATACTATGACCTGGCGCAAAAGTATCTGCCCAACGGCTCCTGCGGCGTGGTCAGTTTCGGCGTCAAGGGCGGTCGCGAGGCGGCTGAGCGCTTTATGAAAAATCTCAAGGTGGCGGCCATCGAGACCCATGTGGCCGATGCGCGCACCTGCTGTCTGCACCCGGCCAGCGCTACACACCGACAGATGAATGACGAAGAACTGATGGCCGCAGGCGTATCGCCTGATTTGGTGCGCTTTTCATGCGGCATCGAAAATGCCGAGGACCTTATTGCAGACATCGAGCAGGCACTCAACGCATAAAATTACCGTAGGGAGCAATGTAGGATGCCCATAAAGATACCGAACAAACTGCCGGCAGTCAAAACTCTGCTGAACGAAAACATATTTGTCATGACCGAGACGCGCGCCATAACGCAGGACATTCGTCCGCTGAAAATAGCGCTGGTCAACCTCATGCCCATTAAGGTGGACACCGAAACGCAACTCAGCCGGCTGCTGGGCAACTCCCCGCTTCAGGTTGAGTTGGAACTGATAAACATGCGCACTCACAAGTCGCGCAACACGCCCGAGGACCATCTGCTGGCCTTTTACAAGACATTCGATGACATACGCGATATGTACTTTGACGGCATGATAATTACGGGTGCTCCGGTCGAGCAGATGCCCTTTGAGGAGGTCGGGTACTGGGACGAGTTGTGCCAAATAATGGCGTGGAGCAAGACACATGTGCACAGCACATTTCACATTTGCTGGGGCGCGCAGGCCGGCCTTTACTACCACTACGGCATCAATAAGGTTCATCTGCCCGAAAAACTGTTCGGCGTATTTCCTCACACCGTCGAGTACAAGCAGTCGATTTTGTTCAGGGGTTTTGACGACACCTTTATGGTGCCTCATTCGCGCCACACAACGGTACTGCGCGAGGACATCGAGCGCGTGAAAGGACTGCGCATTTTGTCGTCATCACCCGTGGCCGGCGTCTACGCCGTGTCGACCAAGAACGGACGGCAGATTTTCATTACCGGCCACTCGGAGTATGACACCGGCACCCTCGCCCGCGAGTACGAGCGCGACAAGTCGGCCGGTCTGCCCATAAACATGCCGGTCAACTACTATCCCAACGATGACGATACAAAGCCGCCGGTTTGCACATGGCGCTCACACGCCAATCTGCTCTATTCCAACTGGCTCAATTACTTTGTCTATCAGTCAACGCCGTATGATATCGGCACCATATCGGATATTGCAGGCGAAAAATAATCAAAGCGGTCGGAGAGGTGACAACTCCCGGCCGCTTTTGCTTGCATAAATTGGGCTTTGCGATGATAATTTGTTGCATTAAACGGGCGGTTGTGGTATAATACACGGTGTATGTAAAATGCCTAAGTTTTACATTCGCGCACCAAAAGTGAAAGGTGAGTGCAATGCTTAATAAGGATAAATTAAATCCGCATTTGAAAACCGACCTGTTTGTGTCGGTGCTGCTGTGCGGCGTTATGTTCGCATTTATAAATTTGACCGGCTCCTCGGTCGGTATAGACAGCGGCAGTGTCCCTGTGACGGCACTGCTGTTCTCGCTAACTTATCTGGGCGGACTGTGCTATTTTTCTGTGCACCGCGATTTTGCCGCGCCCGAGACATTTCTCTTTTCGGCGGCGGCACTGGCGGCACTGGTGTATATGAGGGTCAGCCTGATGCCGACCGTCTCGCCCGATTATGATGAATTTCTTGTCAACTGGCTGGCCGAGATGAAGGGGCTGTCACTGCGCGGCGCCGTTGCGGCCAATATCGGTGACTACAACACGCCGTATCTGTATTTTTTGGCCATCGTTTCGCGATTTGATTTCAGCAATGTCATCCTCATCAAATGGCTGTCATGCTGTTTCGATGTAGTGTTGGCGGCCTTTTGCATGCGCACGGTGGCGCTCTTTTGCCGCAGTACGACGGTGCGCGTGCTCACATTTGTTGCTGTGATGGCCACTCCCACCGTATTTCTCAACAGCGCGCACTGGGGTCAGTGCGACTCGGTGTTCGCCGCCTTTTGCGTTGCGTCCATGTACTACTGCCTGCGCAATAAGAGCAGAGCGGCGGTCATAATGTTCTCGGTCGCATTTACAATCAAACTGCAGGCGATATTCATTCTGCCGGCTCTCATCGTGTGCCTGCTTATCGGCCGCATCAGGCTTAGAGACCTTGCGTGGTTTCCGGCGGTGTTTGTCGCCAGTATAATCCCCGCCATTCTGTGCGGACGGCCGGTGTACGATACCGTCAGCATCTACTTCAAGCAGGCTGACTCCTATTACAATCGGCTGGTGCTCAACGCGCCTACATTCTACCAACTGTTCGGAAAGGTCAAGTTTGACTGCTACAATTCACTAGCCATCATGCTGGCCGGAACAGCAGTGATAACCTTCATATTCGTTTTATGGCATTTCCGCGAGAGCATAGGCCAAAATGAAATTGTGATGGCTTTTCTCCTGTCGGCGCTCATCGTGCCCTACTTCTTGCCGCGCATGCACGACCGATATTTCTTTATTGCCGATGTCATTTCGGTTGTCTATTTCCTTGCCTGCAACCGTCGCATGTTGTATGTTCCGCTTACCGTTGTTTTTTCATCGTTTGTCAGTTACAGCGCCTATATTCTCGGCGGCGAACTACTCGATCAAAAATACACATCCTTTGCATTGCTAACCGTAATAATACTGCTCGCGCGCGAACTGGTGACGCGGCTTGCGGCGCACTCGGCATATGCACAACAAGGCGATATTCAGAAAGGTGAT
>JAQXHB010000029.1 GCA_029007015.1 Bacillota bacterium
GTACAAGCCCCGCCAAATGACGGGGCTTGACAGGTTTTATCCGGTAATCAGATGAGTTCGATGATGCACATCTCTGCGGCATCACCGCGGCGCGGACCCGTCTTGGATATACGGGTGTAACCGCCCTTCACATCGGCATACTTGGGTGCAATCTCATCAAACAGTTTGGCAACAACCGACTTCTTGGTGATGAAAGCCGCTGCCTGACGGTATGAATTAAGATTTTTATCCTTAGCCAAAGTGATATATTTTTCGGCTACTGCGCGAACTTCCTTTGCGCGAGTAACGGTAGTCTCAATCTTGCCGTTCTCGAACAGGAAGGTTACCATGCAACGCAGCATTGCGATTCTGTGGTCGCTGTTTCTGCCGAGCTTTCTGGTACCTGGCATTTAAATCAACTCCTTGACTCAAAATAAGGTCTTATTCGTCTTCCTTGCTAAGCTCAAGGCCGAGCGATGACAACTTGGCGATAACCTCTTCCAGAGACTTTCTGCCAAGGTTTCTGACCTTCATCATTTCTTCTTCCGTCTTGCTCTTAAGGTCCTCTACGGTGTTGATGCCGGCGCGCTTCAAGCAGTTGAAACTGCGTACCGACAGGTCAAGCTCCTCAATGGTCATCTCAAGCACCTTTGCGCTGTCCTTGTCATCTTTCTCGACCATGATGTCGCCGTTGTAGGCATCACCAGAGAGGTCGACGAACAAGTTGAGGTGTTCAGTGAGCACCTTGGCACCGAGAGATACAGCATCCTGCGCAGTGCATGTGCCGTCGGTCCAAACCTCGAGAGTCAGTTTATCAAAGTCGGTAACCTGACCTACGCGGGTATTTTCAACCGAATAATTGACCTTCAGAACAGGGGTATATATCGAATCAACCGGTATAACACCGATGATCGACTGGGCCTGCTTGTTGCGCTCAGCCGGCGTGTAGCCGCGACCCTTATCGAGCACCATTTCCATGGTGAGCTTTGCGCCCTCGCCAACTGTGGCGATGTGAATGTCAGGGTTGAGTATTTCGACCTCGGCGTCAGCCTTGATCGAACCACCGGTGACCTCACACGGACCTTCGGCCTCGATGTAGATGGCCTTGGGGCCGTCGCTGAACAACTTGGCGTTGAGTCCCTTGATGCTCAGGATGATATCGGTAACATCCTCCTTGACACCCGGAATGGTGGAAAACTCGTGTACGACGCCGTCAATCTTGACAGATGTTACGGCAACGCCCGGAAGTGATGAAAGCAGCACCCTTCTGAGGCTGTTGCCAAGCGTAATGCCGTAGCCTCTCTCAAGAGGCTCAACAACAAACTTGGCGTAGGAACCGTCGTCTGATACATTCTCGACTTCGATTCTGGGCTTTTCGATCTCAATCATGCAAAACCCTCCTTATAAACAAAATACAGTGTGTTCTGTCTTATTAAGCTGCATTACTTGGAGTAGAACTCAACGATAAGCTGCTCTTCAATCGGTGCGTCGATCTCGCTGCGCTCAGGCAGGTTGATAACCTTGCACTCCAGAGTTTCACGGTTAAGATCAAGCCACTGCGGCACGGGACGGCTTGCATTAGCCTCCAGAACCTCTTTAACCTTGACGCTGTCACGGCTGCCCTGCTTGATAGCAATAACATCGCCCGCCTTAAGCAGGTAGGACGGAATGTTGGTCTTGTGGCCATTTACGGTGAAGTGGCCGTGAACAACCAACTGTCTGGCCTCTGCTCTGGACGAAGCCCAGCCAAGACGATAAACTACATTGTCAAGACGACTCTCGAGCAAACGGAGCAGATTCTCACCTGTTACGCCGCTCTTGCGCTCAGCAATCTCAAAATAGTGATAGAACTGGCCCTCAAGTACGCCGTAATAGCGTCTTGCCTTCTGCTTTGCGCGCAGCTGGAGACCATATTCAGATGTCTTCTTTCTACCCTTGCCATGCTGACCCGGAACAAAGTTACGGTTGTTCATGGGGCACTTTTCAGAGTAGCATTTGTCGCCCTTGAGGAACAGTTTATCGCCCTCTCGGCGGCAAAGTTTACATACCGGTCCGGTATATCTGGCCATTTAGTACACCTCCAAAATTATACGCGTCTTCTCTTGGGCGGACGGCAGCCGTTGTGCGGAATCGGGGTTACATCCTTAATGAGGGTAACCTCAAGACCGGCTGTCTGCAAAGCGCGAATGGCAGCCTCGCGGCCTGCACCCGGGCCTTTTACAAATACTTCAACCGTCTTTAAACCATGCTCCATTGCGGCCTTTGCAGCAGTCTCAGCAGCCGACTGGGCAGCAAACGGAGTGGACTTTCTGGAACCGCGGAAACCGAGCTCGCCGGCAGAAGCCCAAGAAAGTGCATTGCCCTGAACATCAGTGATAGTAACAATGGTGTTATTGAAGGTTGACTGGATATGGACGCATCCGCGCTCGATATTTTTCTTCTCGCGGCGCTTGCGCGATACTGTAGCCTTTTTAGCCTGTGCCATAACTATCTTCCTCCTTATTACTTCTTCTTGTTAGCGATGGTCTTCTTCGGGCCTTTTCTGGTGCGCGCATTCGTCTTGGAACGCTGTCCGCGAACGGGCAGTCCCTTGCGATGACGAACACCGCGATAGCAGCCGATTTCGACCAGACGCTTGATATCGAATGCGACCGTACGGCGCAAATCACCCTCAACCTGAATGTTGTGGTCGATGTACTCGCGCAGTTTGGACACATCGTCCTCGGTCAAGTCCTTGACGCGGATGTCAGGATTGACGCCGGTAGCACTCAAAATATCATTGGCAGTTTTACGGCCGATGCCGTAAATGTAGGTTAAACCAATTTCGACCCGCTTATCTCTCGGCAGGTCAACACCAGCAATTCGTGCCATGTGTTTATTGCACCTCCATAATTTGTGCGCAGGTTAACCCTGACGCTGCTTGTGCTTCGGATTTTCGCAGATGACCATGATGCGGCCCTTGCGCTTGATAACCTTACACTTTTCGCAAATCTTTTTGACAGAAGGTCTGACTTTCATTGTGTAATACCTCCTAAATTATACATAAGCGACATTTGCGGTTGCAAATATCATTCTTACTTCGAGCGCCATGTGATGCGCCCTTTGGTTAAATCGTAGGGTGACATCTCGACAGTCACTTTGTCGCCGGGCAGAATGCGGATGTAATTCATACGCAGTTTGCCGGAGATGTGGCTGAGTATCTGATGTCCGTTTGGCAGCTCCACTTTGAATGTAGCATTCGGCAGAGCTTCAACTACCGTACCTTCGATTTCAATCATATCCTGTTTGGACACGAGAAAACCTCCCTTTACTTGTCGGTGAGCAGGCACCGGCTGTCAGCCAATGCACGCCTGAGCTCACGGTTTGATGACAGTGTGCTTATATCCAACCGAAAATCAGCGGACTTGATGTGGCGTGGATTCTTGCGTTTCGGTCGCTCGATGGGGCGTTTCCTGCCGTCAGCCAGCAGTACAAATCGGTTGTCACTGCCAACCACCGCCATGGCCCGACCCTTCTCCTTACCGGCGGTTGCCAAAACCACGCATCCTTTATCCAAGGTCATTTCGCACCTCAGTCCGGTTGGGTCAATATGACCGGCCCGTCGGGTGTGATAGCCACTGTGTGCTCAAAATGGGCAGACAGTGCGCCGTCCTTTGTTTTAATCAACCAGCCGTCGTCCATTTGTTTAACAGATGACGCGCCCATGTTAATCATCGGTTCGATTGCAATTGTCATACCGGGAATCAGACGAACACCGCGGTGTGGTGTTCCGAAGTTCGGTACCTCAGGTGCTTCATGCAAGCAGGTGCCAACGCCGTGGCCGACAAAGTCGCGCACGACCGAGTAGCCTCTCTGCTCGACATACTGCTGAATTGTAGCGCCTATATCGCCGACTCTGTTGCCGTGAACAGCAGCGCGAATGCCCTCGTAAAGGCTTTCCTCTGTTGTCCGTATCAGCCGCTCCGCCTCGTCGGAGATATCTCCGCAGGCGAATGTGGCAGCATTATCGCCGTTATAGCCCTCAAATGCGGCGCCGAGGTCAATGCTGACTATATCGCCGGCATTGATTACACGCGTCTTTGACGGTATGCCATGAATTACCTCGTCATTTATTGATATACATGCCGTGGCAGGAAAGCCGTTGTAGTTGAGGAAGTTGGGTTTAGCTCCCTGACTGATGATAAAATCGTATGCGATTTTATCAATCTCGGCCGTGGTAATACCCGGCTCAATCGACTTGCCCGCCAAACGGAGTGCCGCGGCCGATATACGGCCGGCTTCACGCATCAGTTTTAACTCGCGAGTAGTTTTCAGCACTATCATGTTATCACCAAACCTTGCGCAATTGATTGTTTATCGGCGGATTGCGCCATCCGCCGCAGCAGCTAACCGTTGATGGCCGCCAGAGTCAGCGCCGATGTATCGGCAACCTCCTCCTGGCCCTCTACCAAACGCAGTTTGCCTGCCTTTAAATAATAATCCTTCAGCGGCTCGGTCTGCTCGTGGTAGACCTGCAACCGCTCAAGCACCGTTTCGGGTGCATCGTCCTTGCGACGGACAAGCGCGCCGCCGCAAAGATTGCACACGCCGTCAACCGACGGTTTCTTGTACTCGGTGTGATAGGATGCTCCGCACTTTTCACATACGCGGCGGCCGGCCATGCGGTCGGCAATCTTCTCGTCGGCCACCTCTATTGAAATGACCTTGTCGATGACAACGCCCATTGCGTCAAGTGCCTCTGCCTGCGGGATGGTGCGCGGAAAACCGTCGAGCACAAATCCGTCGCGGCAGTCATCCTTTGCCAAGCGCTCTTTGATGATACCGATAACGATTTCATCGGGAACGAGTTTGCCCTCGTCCATAAAGGACTTGGCCTTCAGCCCCATCTCGGTGCCGTTCTTGAGCGCCTCACGGATGATGTTGCCGGTGGAAATGGACGGTATGCCCAACTTCTCACATATAACTTCAGCCTGAGTGCCTTTACCAGCGCCGGGAGCGCCCAAAAGAATCAAATTCATAAGCCCTCTCCTTATCAGTCAAGGAAACCCTTGTAGTGACGCATCATCATCTGTGACTCGAGGCTCTGAACGGTGTCAAGCGCAACGCCGACAACGATGAGCACCGATGTGCCGCCCAGCGAAACATTGATGCCGCTGACACTGCCGGCAAAGAGCGGCAGTATGGCAATAACGCCGAGGAACAGCGCGCCGATGAGAGTTATGCGTCCGATTATCTTCTTGAAGTAATCTGCTGTCGGCTGGCCTGGGCGAATGCCCGGAACCGAACCGCTGTTTTTACGCAGATTGTTGGCCATCTCAACCGGGTCATACTGAATGGTGACATAGAAGTATGCAAAGCCAATAATCATTGCCAGATAAAGCAGAGCATATCCGGCACCGCGATAACTGAACAGAACAAACACTCTGTACCAGAAACTCTCGGTGTTGCTCATAAAGCTGAGCGCCATGGTCGGGATAGCCAGGAAGGAGCTGGCAAAAATGATAGGCATAACGCCCGACATATTTACCTTAATCGGAATGTGGGTATTCTGACCGCCGTAAATCTTGCGTCCAACCACCCGCTTGGCGTAAATTATCGGAATCTTGCGCTCGCCGCCGGTCATAAATACAATGAACGCGATGACGATAAGGAAGGCGACGAGAATGCCAATTACAGCAATCTGCTTGCCGCCGATGAAGTTGTTCCACAGCATAACAGCCGCAGAAGGCGCACGCGAGATGATACCGGCAAAGAGCAATACGGAAATGCCGTTGCCGATGCCCTTTTCATCAATGCGCTCTCCCAGCCACATCATAACGGCCGAGCCGGCGGTAAAGCAAAGAATGATGACGATTGCCGCAAATACATTTGCAAAAGTTCCGGTTGCATTTACCATGCCGCTGCGATTGAGCCATACATAGTAGCCGCTGCCCTGGAGCAAGCCGAGTATAACGGTTGCAACACGGGTGTACTTGGCAATCTTTCTCTGACCGTCCTCTTCCTTGGCAATTCTGCCAAGCCAGTTCGGGAACGCAACCGTCAACAGTTGCATGATGATGGAGGCGTTAATATACGGTGTGACTGACATTGCAAATACAGCACCGTACTCCAGTCCGCCGCCGGTCAATACAGAAATGTAATTGAAGAAGTCGTTTGATGAAGTCGAGGCGCTGGCCCTGAGAGCATCAAAATCGATGAACGGCACCGGAATAACCGAACCGATGCGGAATATCAGAATGATGAAGAATGTGTAAAATATCTTTTTACGCAAATCTTGCATCTTCCATGCATTCTTGAGTATGGTAAACATTATACCACCTCGGTCTTTCCGCCTGCCGCTTCGATTTTACTCTTGGCGGTTGCCGAAAAACCGGCGGCTTTAACAGTCAATTTAACATTGATTTCGCCGTTACCCAGAATTTTTACTCCGTCATAAGTCTTTTTAACTAATCCCTTTTCAATAAGGGCCGCTGTGTCAACCACAGCTCCATCCTCAAACTTGGCCAAATCGGCAACATTTACGGTTGCGTACTTGGTAGCGAAGATATTGTTGAATCCTCTCTTAGGCAGACGTCTCTGAAGGGGCATCTGGCCGCCCTCAAAGCCGGGGCGAATGCTGCCGCCGGATCTTGCTTTTTGACCCTTGTGGCCCTTGCCGGAGGTCTTACCCCAGCCTGAACCGTGGCCTCTGCCGATACGCTTGCGCTCGGTGTTGGAGCCGGGCGTAGCAGTAAGCTCATGCAGTTTCATTTACTTGCACCTCCCTGTTAAGCTTTGGTAACCTCTACGAGGTGGCTGATCTTCTTGATTTTGCCCTGTGTCTGAGCATTGTCAGGCTGTACGCGCTCGTCTCCGATCTTCTTCAGACCGAGCGAAACTGCGGTAGCAATCTGATCGTCTTTTGCGCCGATAAGGCTCTTTACGAGCTTTACCTTAAGGCTGGCAGCCTTTGCTTTTGTTGCCATTTGCTGCTCCCCCTTAGTCCAAAATTTCTTTAACAGTCTTGCCGCGGATGGCAGCAACCTCATCTGCGTTGCGCAGTTTTGAGAGACCGTCAATTGTTGCTCTAACTACATTGCAAGGATTGTTAGACCGAAGCGCCTTGGTACGGATATCCTTGATTCCGACCAGTTCGAGTACTGCACGGACAGCGCCGCCGGCGATAACGCCGGTACCGGGTGCAGCCGGCTTGAGCAGTACACGGCCTGCATCAAACTCGCCCATAATCTCGTGCGGGATTGTTGTACCCTTCAGAGATACTTCTATCATATTCTTTTTAGCGTCCTCAATGCCCTTGCGGATAGCATCGGGAACTTCACGAGCCTTACCAAGACCAAAACCTACATGGCCGGCACCGTCACCGACTACCATGAGGGCAGTGAACTTCATAATGCGGCCGCCCTTTACCGTCTTTGATACGCGGTTGAGGGCTACCATACGCTCTTGCAAATCCATAGTGGATGCGTCAATGTTCTTAGCCAAAAGTAATTCTCCTCCCTCTTTTAGAACTTGAGGCCGCCCTTGCGGGCACCTTCGGCCAGTTCCTTGACACGGCCGTGATAAATGTATCCACCGCGGTCAAACACAACTTCGGTGATACCCTTCTTAGCAGCACGCTCAGCAATCAGTTCTCCGACCTTGAAAGCAGCCTCTTTGTTAGCGCCGTAGCCGAAATCCTTTTCGTTGCTGGCAGCGCTGACCAGTGTGACGCCGTTAACGTCGTCGATGATCTGTGCGTAGATATTGGTATTGGAGCGAAAAACGTTAAAGCGCGGGCGCTCAGCAGTACCACTGATCTTGCCGCGTACACGGGTGTGGCGGCGAAGTCTTGCCTTATTGCTGTCAGGCTTATTAACCATTTATATCACTCCTTTACTTCTTACCGCCCTTACCGGCCTTACCTTCCTTGCGTCTTACATACTCGCCAACATAGCGAATACCCTTGCCCTTGTAAGGCTCCGGCGGACGCTTCTCGCGTACTTCGGCGGCAAACTGGCCAACGGCCTGCTTGTCAGCACCCGAAATGACGATAAGGTTCGGATTGGGAACGTCAATGGTGATGCCCGGAATCTCGGACATAACCACTTGATGCGAAAATCCAAGGTTCATAACGAGGTCCTTACCCTGCTTGGCAACACGGTAACCGACACCGTTAACCTCGAGTTCCTTCTTATAGCCGTTGGTTACACCCTCGACCATATTGGCAACGATGGAACGGGTCAGACCGTGCAGAGCACGCGACTCCTTGTCATCGTTGGCGCGGGTAACGATTATCTCATTGCCCTCAACAGCCACGGCAACCTCTTTGCGGAAGTCAAAACTGAGTTCGCCCTTGGGGCCCTTCACAGAGATATTCTGACCGTTGATGGTCACATTAACTCCGGCGGGGATTACAATCGGTTTCTTACCTATACGAGACATCTCTTAACCCCCTTACCAAACGAAAGCGAGCACTTCGCCGCCAACATTGGCCTTGCGAGCTTGCTTGTCTGTCATTATACCCTTTGATGTTGAAAGAATGGCAATACCGAGGCCACGCATGACCTTGGGCATGTTCTCAACATCGGTGTAGATTCTAAGACCGGGCTTAGAAACTCTGCGCAGGCCGGTAATAACCTGTGACTTGTTGGGACCGTACTTCAAATTAATATGGATAACGCCCTGCTTTGAATCCTCTTCAACTGTGAATGATTTGATGTAACCCTCATCCAACAGAATCTGAGCGATAGCCTTCTTCATGTTGGAAGCAGGAACGTCAACCGATTCGTGCTTAGCTGAATTTGCGTTTCTGATGCGAGTGAGCATATCAGCTATTGTATCGGTGATTTGCATGCCGTCAACCTCCTTACCAGCTGGCTTTCTTTACGCCCGGAATCTCGCCCTTATAAGCGAGCTCTCTGAAGCATATACGACAAATTCCGTACTTGCGCAGATATGCGTGCGGACGGCCGCAAATCTTGCAGCGGTTGTATGCACGCGTAGAGAACTTTGCGGCTCTCTTCTGCTTAACTTTCATAGATGTTTTAGCCACAATAATCCTCCTTACTTAGCAAACGGGGCGCCCATCAAAGTGAGCAGCTCGCGAGCTTCTTCGTCG
>JAQXHB010000030.1 GCA_029007015.1 Bacillota bacterium
GCCCCTCTGTTCACTGATAGGCAAACAGAGGGGCTTGTTCATTTTCTGCGATTATAATTTGCGTCCCATGAGAACACCCATGACCGATGCCATCATCAGACCGCGGGTCCAGCCGCTGGAGTCACCAAGACAGTGAAGTCCCTTAACGCTGGTGTTAAAATCAACATCCATTGTAACGCGATTGGAATAAAACTTGAGTTCCGGTGCGTAGAGCAGCGTCTCGGTCGATGCAAAACCGGGCACAACATGGTCAAGCGCCTGAATGAAGTTGATAATATTCATCATCGCACGGTAAGGGATGGCGGCGGTTATATCACCGGCCACGGCATCGGGCAATGTGGGCTTCAGGTTAGACTGTGCCAATTCCTTTGGCCAGGTGCGTTTACCGTCGAGAATATCGCCAAATCGCTGAACGAGAATGTGTCCTGCGCCAAGCATGTTGGCCAATTCACCGACCTTTTGCGCGTATGCAATGGGCTGGTTGAACGGCACATTGAAATTGTGCGAAACCAATATGGCGAGGTTGGTGTTGTTAGTTTTGAGTTCCTTATACGAATGGCCGTTGACAACCGCCAAATCATTGTCGTAATTCTCCTGGCTGACAAAACCGCCGGGATTTTGACAGAAGGTGCGCACCTTGTTTTTGAAGGGTTGGGGGTAACCGATGAGTTTCGACTCATACAAAACCTCGTTGACCTTTTCCATTATCTCATTGCGCACTTCAACGCGTACGCCGATGTCAACCGTTCCCGGCTGATGGTCAATGCCATGCTCGGTGCACAGGTTTTCCAGCCACTCGGCGCCGCGGCGTCCGGTAGCGACGATGGTATCCTGAGCCTCAACGACGATATCTTCCTTGCCGTTTGATGCGTATGCGCCGGTGCAAACGCCGTTGTCAATTTTTAGATTTGTGCACTCATAACCGAATATGATGTCCACGCCGTTACTGAGCAAATACTGCTCAATACCGTAGTAGATGTCCTGCGCCTTTTCGGTGCCGAGATGGCGAATGGGGCAATCAACCAGTTTAAGGCCGGCCTGAATGGCGCGCTTGCGTATTTTCTTGACCTCTTCTGAATTGCCGATTCCCTCGATATGCTCGTCGGCACCAAATTCAAGATAAATCTTGTCGGTGTACTCGATGGTTTCCTGCACCAAGTCCTCGCCAATCAGATTAGGCAGGTCGCCGCCGACATCACTGCTCAGCGAAAGTTTACCGTCTGAAAAGGCACCGGCGCCGGAAAAACCGGTTGTGATGTGGCAGTAAGGCTTGCAGTTGACGCACTGCTTTGTCTTGCTTTTTGGGCAACTGCGATTTTCTATCGCCTTGCCCTTTTCAATTATAATTATTTTCTTTTGACTTCCGCGGCGAATCATCTCCATCGCGGTAAATATGCCGGCCGGACCGGCGCCGATAATACAAACATCGTATTTCAACAGTGTTCTTCCTTCCGTTTAAAATGCAGAATGTTGTATAATGTGATTTTTACATTCCATATAATTATATCAAAATTTGAGCAATAAGTCAAACTTTAATTTATGTACTAAAACGCACTTTAAACATAAAAATGTGCGGTTTATTACCACCGCACATTTTTACACTATCGTTCTTCTCTGAAATATGATAAACCGAGGTGTGCCGGCGGCTGATTTTCGCGGCGCTTGCGCATGCTGATGATAATAAGCACAACGATTGTAACCACATACGGCAGCATGTTTATCAGTTCCTTGGCGCTGCTTGAGAGCCCCGGGATATACACACAAAGAATGTAAAGTCCGCCGAAAAGGAAGGAACTGAGTATGGCAGTATTGGGCTTCCAAATGGCAAAAATAACAATTGCAATAGCCAGCCATCCTCTGTCTCCAAAGCCGTTGTTGGTCCACGCACCGCCTGTATAGTCCATTACAAAGTAGAGACCGCCGAGACCTGCAATCGCTCCGCCGATTAAGGTTGAGAAGTATTTGTAGGCGGTAACATTGATGCCGGCCGCATCGGCAGTCGCGGGGTTTTCGCCAACTGCACGCAGATTGAGTCCAACGCGTGTTTTATTGAGCACCCATGAAGTGACCAGCGCAATGGCACTGGCCAAATATGTCAAAAAGCCAAACGACAGAAAAGTGGTGCCGAATAATCCCAGTTTGTCAGCAAACGGAAGTGATGCTTTGTAGCATAAACCGGACTGAATCAGCGAAATCGAGCCGGTTTCGCCAAAGAAACTGAGCAGTGAGCCGCCGAAAAAGTTGCCCACTCCGATGCCGAAGGTGGTCAGCGCAAGGCCGGTTACATTCTGATTAACGCGCAGGGTGATGGTCAAAAAACTGTAAATAAATGCCATCAGCAATGAACCGATAATGCACGACAAAAACGGCACCAGTATGCACAGCGCTGCAACCGGGTTAGCGGTGGAATGTTCATATAAATAGCCGCCGATGATGCCCGAAATGCCGCCGACATACATAATTCCGGGTATACCGAGGTTTAGATTGCCGCTTTTCTCGGTCAAAATCTCTCCGGTAGCGCCGTACAGAAGCGGTATGCCCTGAATAATTGCGGCGTGAATAAACGCACAAACAGTACTAAGCATACTCAGCCCTCCTTATGCTTTGAGTGAATATTTATCTTGTAATTGATGAAAAATTCACAGCCGATAATAAAGAATATGATGATGCCGGTCAAAATGTCGGATACGCTCTCATTGAGGCGGAAGGTCATTGCAATCTCGCCCGCACCCTTCTGCAAAAACACAATCAAAAATGATGTAATAACCATCAGTATCGGGTTGAATTTGGCCAGCCAAGATACCATAATTGCGGTGAATCCCATGCCGCCGGCCAAATTCTTGGAAACGGTGTGGTTGGTGCCTGCAACAAGCAAAAATCCGGCCAAACCGCATATTGCGCCCGAAATCATCATAGTGCGAATGATAACCTTTTTAACATTGATGCCGATGTAGCGGGCAGTGTTCTCGCTCTCACCGACAACCGAAATCTCGTATCCGTGCTTGCTGTACTTAAGGTAAATGAACATAACTGCAGTCAGCACGGCAACAACAATGATGTTGAACAAATACTTTTGCCCGAACAAATTAGGTATCCAACCGCTCTCGGTGGACTGATTGATGATGCCCATTACGCTTGAGCCGTTGGGCACCCAAAACATGATAAAGAACGAAACCAGTTGGATGGCAACATAGTTCATCATCAGTGTGAAAAGGCTTTCGTTTGTGCCCCATTTGGCCTTGAACACAGCCGGAATAACAGCCCAAATGATGCCCGCGACAATACTTGCGACAAACATGATGACGAGCAGCATTGCGTTGGACATGCCGTCCTTAACATAGAACATGCAAGCCGCCGAAGCAAGACCTCCGACCAGCACCTGACCCTCGGCGCCGAGGTTCCAAAATCGCATCTTAAAGGCAGGCGTAACAGCAAGCGAAATGCACAACAGCATAGCCAAATTTTGCAGAAGCACCATTGTCTTGCGCTTAGAGCCGAAACTGCCCTTGAACATGGCGGTGTAGACCTGAAGCGGATTATAACCGGTGAGAACAACAATGACCAGCGCGCACACGACCAGCGCAAAAACTATTGCCAGCGTGCGAATGAGCCACGCTTTCCACCAGACAATGTCGCTGCGTTTTACTATGTTGAACAGCGGCTCGCGTGTACCTTTTTCATGAGATTTCATTGTTGGTCACCTCCATGCATGTCGGTGCTATCAGTCTTGGTCATAAGCAGACCGATTTCTTCCTTGGTAGCGGTGCGTCCGTCGACAATACCGGTCACGCGGCCGGAACCGATGACCATGATACGGTCGCAAAGTTCGATGAGTACATCCAAATCCTCACCGACAAATATGACGGATACGCCCTTTTCCTTTTGCTGATTGAGCAAATTGTAAATCATGTATGACGAGTTGATATCCAATCCACGCACAGGATATGCGGCCATGAGCACTGTCGGTGAAGCAGAAATTTCTCGTCCGACCAACACCTTTTGCACATTGCCGCCTGACAGACGCCGCACCGGCGTGTTGGCGCTCGGAGTAACCACCTCAAGTTGTTTGATGATATCATCAGCCAAATTTTTCGGTTCCTTACGCTGTAAAAACATCGAATTTCCCTTGCGGTAACTGCGGAGCATCATGTTATCAACAATGTCCATGTTGCCGACCAGTCCCATGCCAAGGCGGTCCTCCGGCACAAACGACAGCCGCACGCCGAGGTCGCGTATCTGCATCGGCGTTTTATCGCGTAAATTCTCGCTGTTGCCGCTCTTTGGGTTATTGTAAATTATCTCGCCGGAATTAAGATGCTGCAGTCCGGCAATAGCCTCAAGCAACTCTCTTTGGCCGCTTCCGGCAATACCGGCTATACCCAAAATCTCACCCGAGCGAGCGGTAAACGACACATTGTCAAGCAACTTGACGCCGTCGCGGCTGATACAGTCGACATCTCTGACTACCAGCCGGTCCTGAGGATTGACCGGCTCACTGCGGTCGATGTTAAGGTTGATTTTCTTGCCGACCATCATCTCAGTCAGGTCGGACTCATTGGTTTCGGCTGTGATGACAGTGCCGATATGCTCTCCCTTACGCAGGACGGCAACACGGTCGGACAGCGACAGCACCTCATGCAGTTTGTGTGTGATGATGATGATAGCCTTGCCATCATCGCGCATGCGGCGCAAAACGGCAAACAGTTTCTGCGTCTCCTGCGGAGTAAGCACAGCGGTCGGCTCGTCAAGTATCAATATATCTGCTCCGCGATAGAGCACCTTGATAATCTCTACCGTCTGTTTTTCCGATACCGACATCTCATAAATCTTTTTGTTGGGGTCAATGTCGAAGCCATATTTGGTGCTGATTTCTTCAACCTTTTTGTTGGCATTTTTGATGTTGAATTTGCCATCTTCTTTGAGACCGAGCACGATATTCTGCGCCGCAGTAAATACATCAACCAGTTTGAAGTGTTGGTGAATCATACCGATTTTGTAATTAAAGGCGTCCTTTGGTGAGCGAATGACCACCTCTGAACCATCAATGAAAATTTGGCCCTCATCGGGATAATAAATGCCGGCAATCATGTTCATCAGCGTTGTTTTGCCACTGCCGTTCTCACCCAGCAGTGACAGTATCTCGCCATGATTTACCGTCAAATTTACATTACTGTTTGCAACGATAGTGCCGAAACGCTTGGTAATATTTTTCAGTTCAATAGCAACACTTTCCAACCAATAGCCCTCCCCTTTTATCGGTTTTCAAAACATGCGGAGACCGTCCCCGTATCTTTTCAAAACCGAAGTTTAAAAAGCACTCAAGGCGGAGCGAAATCGCTCCGCCTGAATACTGAATATTTTGTGATTATTCGCTGATGCCGTCGATGTACTTGATGTCAAAGTACGGAGCCGATCTCATGGATGACTCGTTGAAGTAGCCGTCCTTGATAGCCTCGGTCTCAGGTACAAAGTCGCCCTCGTCGATAACATCGGCAGTGTAGGTAGTCAGTTTCTTGCCATCAACAGTGAATGTATCGGTGTCGAAAACCTTGATTTCGCCGTTGATGAGTTTCTGCTGAACCTCTTTGAGTTTCTCCTTAGTGCCCTTGGCCGCAACAGTTTCGTTAAGTTCGGTCAAAGCAACAGAGCCAGTCTCGATGGTGCCGACATAATCGGTCGGAATCTTCTCGTTGTTGAGAGAAGCGTTGATGATGAGTTTGAAGTAAGGCGCCCAATCAATCTTGGAAGAAATGATAGCGGTGTTCGGGCCCATTGAAATGGTGCTGATGTTATAAGCAACATTCGGGACTTTCTTTTCCTCGCAAGCCTTGGGAGCACCCTCAGAGTCAGCGTGCTGGCTGATGAGTACACAGCCGGAGTTGATGAGGGTCAGAGCAGCCTCTTTCTCCTTGGCAATGTCAAACCAACTGTTGGTATAAGTGACCTTCATGGTAACGCTCGGGCAAACTGAACGGGCACCGAGGAAGAAGGAAGTCATACCGGAAACAACCTCTGCGTAGTTGTATGCGCCAACATAGCCCATGACCGCTTCGTTAGCAGTGATTTTTTTATTCTCAATCATCTCATTGAGTTTCATACCGGCAGCAACACCGGCAAGATAACGACCCTCGTAGATGGAAGCGAATGCGTTGTGATAATTATCAAGGCCCTGAGTCTGAGCCTTGGTGCCGGTAGCGTGGCAGAACTCAACATCGGTGAACTCCTTAGCGGCCTGAATCATGTAAGTTTCGTGACCGAAAGAGTCAGCAAAGATGACGTCGCAACCGCTGTCAACCAACTCAGCAGCAGCATTGTAGCAAGCCTCATTTTCAGCAATGTTGGTTTTGATAAGAACCTGGTCGTCCTTCAAACCGAGTTCGGCCTGAACAGACTTGAGTGCCTGAATGAAGTTGTTGTCATAGGTAGAGTTTTCGTCGTGCAGGCAGATGAGACCGATTTTGAAATCGGCATTGACTGCAGACTTGCTGCTGGTGTCATCAGCGGTGCTGTTGCCGCCGCACGATGCAAAGGCCAGAAGCATTACCACAGACATGAGAAGTGCGATAATCTTTTTCATTGTAAATCCCTCCAAAATTTTTATGTAAAAAAATTACATACTCTGTTTAGCGGCGAAAGACGATATTACCGTCCTCCATGCTGTCAATGAGCGCCAGCGACTCGATGCGGAAGCCCTGCTCACGCAGTTGGTCGCCGCCAGACTGAAACCCCTTTTCAATGGCAACCGCTGCACCGACACAGTGAGCACCCGCCTGAGTCAAGATATCGATAAGTCCTTTCAGCGCGCTGCCGTTGGCAAGAAAATCATCGACGATAAGTACGCTTTCATTCCTTTTCAAAAACTGCTTGCTGACTACCGCGTGGTAGTCGTTGCCATGCGTAAAACTGTGAACCGGTGCGCCAAACGTATCAGCGTCGATGTTGCTTGATTTATTCTTTTTTGCAAAGAC
>JAQXHB010000031.1 GCA_029007015.1 Bacillota bacterium
GCCGTTCCAAACGCCCATGGCATATGTGGTGCGGTCTGTGTTAAGATAAAATACTTCATTTTCTCTGTCGAATGTAATCATAACATTGCTCCTATCGATTTTTTATGTAGATATGGACCTTTGAAATCGACTGATTTTCAAGTCAAGTATACACCAACCCGGTAATGATTTCCACACTTTTTTTACAAAGTGCGGAAAATGTGTTCTGTGGACATGTGACCGTCAGCAAACTGCCAAAGGCTGATAAATAATTGAAAATAAATGAGAATTTAATTGCACAATTATATTCGGCGTGCTATAATGAATTTGTAACGCGTGTTGTGCAGGCACCGCCATTGCTTGCCACCGCAAATAATCGCAAAAACAGCGCATTTATACCTGCCTGTTTAAAAAATACTGCAGAAACGGAAGTATCAGCAATGTACAAAATTGTCAGAAAAAAGGTACTCAACCCCACTGTAACGCAAATGGAAATTGACGCGCCGCTGGTAGCCAAAAAGGCACGGCCCGGTCAGTTCATCATTCTGCGTGTTGACGATGAGGGCGAGCGTATTCCGCTGACCGTTGCCGGCACTAACCCCGACGAGGGTACGGTCAAAATCATTTTCCAAATTGTCGGCGCCACCACCGAAAAACTTGGTCATAAAAACGAGGGCGACTGCATACACGATTTTGTCGGCCCTCTCGGCGTTGCCACCCACACCGACGGCATCAAAAAGGTCTGCATTGTCGGCGGCGGTGTTGGCTGTGCTATCGCCATGCCGGTCGCACAGGAGTTTCACCGCCTGGGCGCAGAGGTAACCTCCATCATCGGCTTCAGAAATAAGGATTTGCTTATCCTCGAGGATGAGTTCAAAGCCTGCTCCGACCGCCTGACGGTAATGACCGACGACGGCTCATACGCCCGCCAGGGCAATGTAACCGTCCCGCTCAAGGAGTATCTTGATGCCGGCGAGCGTTTCGATATGATTATCACCATCGGCCCGCTCATCATGATGAAATTTGTCGTTGCCACGGCCAAGCCGTTTGGCGTGCCCGTGACCGTGTCGATGAACCCGATTATGATTGACGGTACCGGAATGTGCGGCGGCTGCCGCTTGACGCTCAATCAGGACGGCAAAAAGGTGACCAAGTTTGCATGCGTCGACGGCCCCGATTTTAACGGCTACGAGGTCGATTTTGACGAGGCTATGTCGCGCGGCAGAATGTATTCGGAATATGAGCGCCACGCGTACGAAGAAACCTGCAATCTCTTTAAGGGGGTAAACGAAAATGCCTAACATGAGTCCTAACAAAAACCCGATGCCCACTCAGGACCCCTTGGTAAGAGCGCGCAACTTTGACGAGGTGGCCACCGGCTACACCGACGAAGTCGCCATCGACGAGGCCATGCGCTGCCTTAATTGCAAGAACATGCCCTGCGTCAGCGGTTGCCCGGTCAACATTCGCATACCTGAGTTTATCTCAAAAATCAAGGAGGGCGACTTTGAGGGCGCCTATCAGATAATTTCAACCACCTCCAGTCTGCCCGCCGTATGCGGCCGAGTCTGCCCGCAGGAAACTCAGTGCGAAAGCAAGTGCGTGCGCGGCATCAAGGCTGAACCGGTCGGCATCGGCCGCCTTGAACGCTTTGTTGCCGACTGGCACAATGCGCACGCCACCGGCGCCGTTTCGGTGCCCGAATCTAACGGACACAAGGTGGCGGTTGTAGGCTCCGGCCCCTCCGGTCTGACCTGCGCAGGCGATTTGGCCAAGAAGGGTTATAAGGTGACCGTCTATGAGGCACTGCACACCGCCGGCGGCGTTTTGGTTTACGGCATACCCGAATTCAGACTGCCGAAATCCATCGTTGCCAAAGAGGTCGAAACCCTCAAGGCGCTCGGCGTCGATGTCGAGCCTAATGTTGTAATCGGCAAAACGCTCACCATAGACGAGTTGTTCGATATGGGATACGAGGCGGTGTTTGTCGGTTCGGGCGCCGGTCTGCCCAACTTCATGGGTATTCCGGGCGAGAGCCTGAAGGGCGTTTACTCGGCAAACGAATTTCTCACCAGAAGCAACCTTATGAAGGCGTACAAAGATTCGCCCGAGACCCCCATTATGAAGGGCGGCAAGGTGGCGGTAGTCGGCGGCGGCAATGTTGCCATGGACGCCGCCAGAACCGCTCTGCGTCTCGGCGCCGAAAAGGTATATATAGTTTACCGACGCTCAATGGAGGAACTGCCTGCCCGTAAGGAGGAGGTCGAGCACGCGCAGGAGGAGGGTATTGATTTTCGCCTGCTGTGCAATCCGATTGAGGTGCTCGGCTACAACAATCCCGACGATGCGCGAGACCCCAAAAACGGCTTTGTCAGCGGCATCAAGTGCATTAAAATGGAACTCGGTGAGCCGGACGAAAAGGGCCGCAGACGCCCCGTTGCCATACCCGACAGCGAGTTTGTGCTGGATGTTGACACAGTCATCATCTCCATCGGCACATCGCCCAACCCGCTCATCAAGAGCACCACAAAGGGTCTGGATGTCAACTCCCACGGCGGTATCATCGTCAACGAGGACGGCCTGACATCGCGCGAGGCTGTATATGCCGGCGGTGACGCCGTAACAGGCGCCGCAACGGTAATTTCAGCCATGGGCGCCGGCAAGGTCGCGGCCAAGGCCATCGACGAATATCTGTCCAACAAATAACGGCTGATTTTGTCCTCAATAAACATATAATAAAAGCAGTTTCTACCGTGTAAAACTCACACGGGAGAGACTGCTTTTATTATATGCCTGCTCACGGCGAACAGAAAACTTATACCGTTTCAACTTTTATTATATTTGTATTGCCCGATGTTCCGTTTGCCATGCCGCCGGTAATGATAATCTTTTCTCCGCCAACAAAGCCGAAAGTCTTGGCGGCCAGCCGCTTGGCGGTGAAGAAAAGCACCTCAGTCGACTCAAACACATCGCACATCACCGGAGTGACGCCCCACGACATTCCCAGTTTGCGCCATGTCTTTTCGTCGGTGGTCAGTCCCATAATGTCGACCGGCGAGCGGAAACGCGATACCATACGGGCCGTCATGCCGGATAGGGTGCACACGGCAATGGCCGATGCACCGATGTCAATGGCCATGCCACAGGTGGCATGGGAAATGGCGTCAACGGTGTTCTTTATCTGAAACTCAGCATTTAAAAAGCGCTTGCTGTAATGAATACTCTGCTCGGTGCGCTCGGCAATGCGCGCCATGGTGCTGACAGCCGCCACGGGGTACTTGCCGGCGGCAGTTTCGCCAGAGAGCATGATGGCGCTGGTACCGTCATAGACGGCGTTGGCCACATCGGAGGTTTCGGCGCGAGTCGGGCGAGGATTGGTTATCATCGACTCGAGCATCTCGGTGGCGGTGATGACCCTCTTGCCCAGCATGCGGCACTTGGTTATCAGTTGTTTTTGTATGGCAGGCAATTCCTCAAAGGGTATTTCAACACCCATGTCGCCGCGGCCAATCATGATGCCGTCGCAGTGCTTGCATATTTCCTCAATATTGTCAATGCCCGACTGATTCTCTATCTTGGCTATCAGGTCGATGCCCTCGCCGCCGGACTCATCGACAAACTGCTTTACATCAATCAAATCCTGCGCGCACGAAACAAATGAGCAGGCCAAAAAGTCGACATCGTTTTTGATGCCGAACAGTATGTCTTTTTTGTCCTGTTCGCTCAAATAGATTTGGCGCAGTACCTTGCCTGGGAAACTCATGCTCTTGTTGTTTGACAACTCACCGCCGTTAATTACGCGGCAGACAATGTCTCCCTGAGAGATGCCGGTCACCTCAAACGAGAGCAGTCCGTTGTTGAGCAGTATTCTGTCGCCCACGCTTAAGTCGTCGGCCAGTCCTTTGTAATTGACCGATACGCGGCTCTCGTCGCCCTCAACCTCATCGACAGTGAAAGTGAACTCATCGCCGTCATTGAGGGTGATTTTGCCGTTTTTGAAGGTTCTGATACGGTACTCAGGCCCTTTGGTGTCGAGCATTATCGACACCGGCATCTGCATCTCATCGCGCACCTTTTTAATGGTGTCTATGCGTACCTGATGCTCCTCGTGCGTGCCGTGTGAAAAATTCAGTCGTGCCACATTCATACCGGCTTTGAACATTTCTCTGAGCGTCTGCTCATCCGAACAGGCCGGCCCGACGGTGCAGATTATCTTGGTCTTTCTCATTTTACATTACCTCACTTTCGCCCGTAATACCAAAAGGAGAATTTCGGAATAATGCGCCGAAATTCTCCCATTTATATTATTTAATTTGGGGCGCCGATTATTCGCGGCCAAGCAGTTTCTTGATGCGCTTGACGGGGCTGAGCAATTCGCTGATGGATGAGTCATGGTTGAGTGTGTCGATGATGTAGGCGATGAACTTGGACATATCAACGCGGACATACCACGGCTTCTCCAGCAATTCGGGCAGAGCGTACACCAGATTGGAGGTGAACACCTTGTCGATGCAGCCGTCCTTATAGGCCTTGTCAAAGTTCTCAAATCCCTCAACAAACAGGCCGAATGTGGCGAATACGAAAATCCTGCGTGCCTTTTTTTCCTTAAGTTTGATGGCGATGTCGATGACCGAGTCGCCCGATGAAATCATGTCGTCGACGATGATGACATCCTTGCCGGCAACATCGCGGCCGAGGAACTCATGCGCCTCGATGGGGTTGCGGCCGTTGACAATGACCGAGTAATTGCGGCGCTTGTAGAACATGCCGAGGTCAAGGCCCAACACCGACGAGTAGTAGATGCAGCGACCCATGCCGCCCTCGTCAGGGGAGACAATCATCAGGTTCTCGCGGTCAATCTGGATGTCGGGCACATTTTTGACCAAAGCCTTAATCATTTGATAGGTGGGATGAACATTCTCAAAGCCGTGAAGCGGAATGGCGCTCTGAACACGGTCGTCGTGAGCATCGAAGGTGATAATGTTGGTTACGCCCATGTTGACCAGTTCCTGCAAGGCCAGCGCGCAGTCGAGTGATTCGCGTGCAGTGCGGCGGTGCTGGCGGCCCTCATACAGCATCGGCATGATGACGGTGATGCGGCGCGCCTTGCCGCCCATTGCGGCGATAATGCGCTTGAGATCCTGAAAGTGATCGTCGGGGCTCATCGGCACCTGCTGATTATACATGCGGTATGTGACGCCGTAGTTGAACACATCACAGATGATGAATATGTCGTGACCGCGAACCGACTGAGTAATCATACCCTTAGCCTCGCCGGAGCCGAAACGGGGACACACAGTCATGATTTTGTAACTGGTGTCGCTCGGCTGTCCGCGCCACTCGCTGATATAACCGTCAACCTTTTTTGCGATTTCCTCGCAGCCGGGCATGGCGATAATACCAAGTTCACCGAAAACGGAATTTTCCACTTCCATCATAATAATCCACCTTTATATTTATTTTGCAACAAAATTGGCTGTTACAACTCCACTGTATAAATTTTAACATAAATCGTCCCGATAATAAATATGTGATTATATATAAAAATAATGTAAAAATGGCACCTATTTTTTGCTTATTTTCCAATGCCGCAGCAAACGGAGCGCACCGGGTCGGCTTTGGCCCGCGTTTTTAAGTATAAATACTTGTTGATATGCCGGCGGTAATTTGATATAATTACATCATAAGAAAAATACGGCGGCAGACTGTGCCGCCCATCAGGAGGAGAAAAAAGTGAAGGTTACTTTGCTTGCACACACCCCCATGCCGGAAAAGACGGTGGCCGCGGCGGCCAAGTTGTGCTACTCGCCGGCCGAAATCGGCACCGTGCTGGACGGGCTGACTGAAGAAAAAACGGCCGGTTTTGTCGAAATGCTGGCCGAAATCGGTCACGAAAGTCCCATTGAACACGCGTCCTTTACCTTTGGTATCGAGGGGGTGTCGCGTGCACTTTTGGCGCAGATAACCCGTCACCGCATGGCGTCATTCAGCGTGCAGAGTCAGCGCTATGTCAGTGAAAAGCAGTTTGATTATGTTCTGCCGCCCGAAATTGAAAATGACGCCGAGGCGCGCGAGGTATTCGAGCGCAGTATGGCACGCGCGCAGGAGGATTACGACCGACTGAGCGCCATACTGTCGGAGAAGCACAAACTCCGTCTTATGAACGAGGGCGCCGACGAGCGCACTGCGGCACGCAAGGCCGAAAAGCAGGCTATCGAGGATGCGCGGTTTGTACTGCCCAACGCGTGCGAGACCAAGATGATTGTGACAATGAATGCGCGCAGTCTGCTCAACTTCTTCCGCCACCGCTGTTGCAACCGTGCGCAGTGGGAAATTCGTGCTGTTGCCGATGAAATGCTGCGCCTGGTGCTTGAAGTGGCGCCGCACATCTTTGCAAACGCAGGGCCGGCGTGTGTGTCCGGTTCGTGCACCGAGGGCAAAATGTCCTGCGGCAAGGCGGCTGAGATGCGTGCAAAATACGCCGCTATGAAGGGGCAGGATAAATGAGCGGCAAACTGATAGTCATCGAGGGGCTTGACGGCAGCGGAAAGTCCACTCAACTGCAACTTCTGCGTCAAAATCTGGGCGAGCGCCCCGCCCGCTACATCAAGTTTCCCAACTATGAAAGCGATTCGAGCGCACTGGTGCGCATGTATTTAGGCGGGCAGTTCGGCACCCATCCGCAGGATGTCAACGCCTACGCCGCCGCCTCCTTCTACGCCGTTGACCGCTACGCCGGTTTCAAAAGCGACTGGGGGCGCGACTGGCTCGCGGGTACGGTCATTCTGTGCGACCGCTATGTC
>JAQXHB010000032.1 GCA_029007015.1 Bacillota bacterium
TGTAAAGGAGGATCGTTCCCGCCGTATGATTGCGGCGATGAAACGATGCCGAGCAAAATTCTTGCAAGAATGTATTGGCCACACCGTCCGTGTTTTACTTGAAAGTGAGCGCGGCGGCCGATTGAGCGGTTACACCGAAAACTACACACCGGTGAGTGTTGACGGCACATCGGAGCTTAGCGGGCAAATCGTTTCGGTCGAGATAATCGGCACCGACGGCGACTGCTGTATCGGAAAAATAATTTAAGATAAAAAATCACCTGCCAATTCAGAATCGGCAGGTGATTTAAGTTTTATTTCAGCCAGTTCGTGTCAAGTTCATGCCGCTTGGGGCGGCTCATCAGCCGACTTACTATCGTATCAACCGGCGCGCCGCAGTAAAGCACATTGTAGCACTCATTGGCAATGGGCATATTGACGCCGTATTTCTGCGCCAATTGATGCGCCGTTTTCACCGCATGATAGCCCTCAACGGTCATACCAACCGAGTCGAGCGCCTCCTGCACACTTTTACCGCGGCCGATTTCTATGCCGAAGCGGCGGTTGCGGCTGTGCATGGAAGTACAAGTGACAATCAAATCGCCCAAACCGGCAAGACCGGCAAATGTATCTTTATCAGCGCCCATTGCGCAGCCGAGCCGCGCAATTTCGGTCAGTCCGCGTGTCATAAGTGCCGCTCGCGTATTGTCACCGACGCCAAGCCCGTCACCAATGCCGCAGGCAAGGGCAATTATGTTTTTCAGCGCACCGCCGACCTCAACGCCGATAATATCGGTATTGACATACACTCGCATGGTCTCGCCCGACACAAAGTCCTGAACCGCCTCTGCCACCGATATATCAGCCGACGCGGCAACCAGTGAAGTGGGAACGCCGCGCGCCACCTCCTCAGCGTGAGAAGGGCCGGACAGCGCGGCAATCGGGTTATTGGGCAAGGCGCGGGCAATAACCTCTGAGAGCCGCTCAAGCGACTGCTCATCAAAGCCCTTGGCGACATCGACAATGATGGCGCGATCATTCACCACACCGCGCAGACGCTCGGCAGTTGAGCGCACAGCCACCGACGGAGTAGCAATTATGACAACATCAGCATCGCTCACCGTTCCGATATTGCCGGTAATGGCAATATCGTCTGCCAGTTTTATACCGGGCAGCAGTTTTTCGTTTCCGCGGGCCGCAGACAAACTGCTAACCTCATTTTCAAACGGCGACCACATGGCAACACTGTTGCCGTTGTCGTGCAAAAGAATGGCCAGTGCTATTCCCCAGCCGCCGCAACCGAGAATGACGATTTTTTTCATGCAGGTCACCTTTTAACTTTGAGCGGCTTTTCCTCGCCGCGCCGTATGCGAATGATGTTTTCTTTATGCTTGTATAAGGCAAATCCGATTATGACTGCCGTCAGTACTGTATTAAGTACGGTAAAACCGATCGGCAGGCCGAGGTAAATTGACTTGAGCAATGCGGTAAAGATCATATCAACTCCGGCCATAACCGAACTGACCGATATGATGCCGAAAAAGAGCAGTGAGATAATGAAAAATGCCAAACCAAATGCCGCAACAACCGGGTCGATGACTATGAATATGCCAAGCGTTGTTGCAACCCCCTTGCCGCCGCGGAAGCCGAAAAACAGTGGATATGCGTGACCGATAAGGCATGCGAATCCGCAGATATAGAGCATATATTCGGGCGAAAACACCTGCGAAATCATGCTGTCAGCGCCGCCCGGAGCCGGAATAAGTATAAACGATTTGCAAATAAGCATGGAGGCGATGCCCTTGGCCGCGTCTCCGAGGAAGGTTATCAGGCCCGGAAAAAAGCCGTGCACCCTCATCATATTGGTCATGCCGGCATTGCCACTGCCGTGGGTGCGTATGTCGTCTGAAAACATGCGCGAAATAAGCACCGCAAAGTTGACACTGCCGATAAGATAACACAGCGCCAGTGAAATAACCAATCGTAGAATAAACTCGGCCATTTTATCACTCTCCTCTTTCTCTGATAATCATTCGCACAGGAGTACCCTCCAGTCCGAATGTAGACCGTATCTGATTTTCGATATAGCGCTGATATGAATAGTGGAACAAATCGGCGCGGTTGCAAAAACAAACGAATGTCGGCGGGCAGGTCGAGGCCTGTGTAATGTAGTAGATTCTCAGGCGGCGTCCCTTATCCGACGGAGGCTGGACACGCGCCGTAGCATCGGCCAAAACCTTGTTGAGCATGCCGGTTGAGATGCGCATGTTGTTTTGCTCATATACAAATTTGATGAGTTCGTACAGTCGGTCAATTCGCTGACCGGTCTTGGCCGATATGAAAATAATCGGCGCGTAACTCATAAACGCAAAATCCTTCATCAGTTCCTTGCGGTATGAGTCCATGGTCTTGCCGTCCTTTTCGACGACATCCCACTTGTTGACGGCAATTATACAGCCGCGGCCGGCCTCAAGTGCCAAGCCCGCCACCTTTGAGTCTTGTTCGGTAAAGCCCTCTGCGGCGTCGATCATGATTACGCACACATCGGCGCGATCAATGGCCATGCGACTGCGCAAGACGCTGAAATGCTCGATAGAATCGGTCACCTTGCTCTTGCGGCGCAAACCGGCCGTGTCAATAAAGTTAAAGTGGCCGTACTCATTGTCGACCGCCGTGTCGATGGCGTCGCGAGTGGTGCCGGCAATATCCGACACTATGGCTCGCTGCTGGCCCGAAATGCGGTTGACGAGGGATGACTTGCCGACATTCGGCTTGCCGATAATGGCAACATTGATGCGGTCGTCCTCCTCCTCATCATCGGCCGGCGGCAGAAATTTGATGACCTCGTCTAGCAAGTCGCCAGTACCGTGACCGTGAACCGACGACACAGCGATGGGGTCGCCAAGGCCGAGATTGTAAAACTCATAAAATTCAGGCGGCACATCTCCGATTTTGTCGCACTTGTTGACACACAAAACAATTGGTTTGCCGCTCTTTTGCAGCATGGCGGCAACATCGCTGTCGGTAGCCACAACGCCCGATTTAAGGTCGGTTACCAGCACGATTACCTCGGCCGTATCAATTGCCAACTGAGCCTGCAAACGCATTTGTTTGAGGATGGTGTCATCGGACGACGGCTCAATGCCGCCGGTATCGACCAGCATCATTTTGCGTCCGAGCCACTCGCAGTCGCCGTAAATGCGGTCACGGGTGACCCCCGGCGTGTCGTCAACAATTGACAGCCGTTTGCCAATAAGTTTATTAAAAAGTGTTGATTTGCCAACATTCGGTCGCCCGACTATGGCAACAATCGGTTTTGCCATTGATATGCTCCTCACATATAATTTATCATAGCATCAAGCAGTTCATATCCGTCAGAACGCACAGCACTGACCGGCACGCCAAGTTGAGCGGATAACTCATCAATGTGCATGTCATCAAGCGTAATGTCCTCATCGGCCTTGAACATATTATCGCTGACAAGCAGGCGGTCACCGAGCGGTTTGCCCTTAAGCCCGGCAATTATATCCTGCGCAGTCAACAGACCGGCTACGGTGATTGAATGACCGAAAAAGTCATTTTTGATGCGGTATACCTGACACTCTAAATTATGCCACTTGTTTTTGACAATGTCAACTATTTCGCACATGAGCGGATAAGCGGCATAACCGGTCGCAATGGAAATGCGGCGAACCTTGTCATCACCGTCATACTGCTCAACAGCCGATTTTATCTCGTCCTTGAGCAGAGCGCACATGCCCACTCCGTTTTCAAGTTGGCAAAAGTCCTCATAAAACTCGGCATCGGGCAGCGGACGGCCGGCCTCGATATACAACTCGTCCGACGCGAACACAACCCTGCTGCCGTATTTTTCGAGCATCATACTGCCGTACTGCTCAACCGTGTCAATGACATCAGCGGCCGTTTGCGGAGTAAACGGCGTCAGTTTTTCCAGTCCCTCGCGGAAGCGGGTCATTCCGAGCGGCACAATCGCAATACTCTGCACCGAGGGGCACAGTCCGCACAAATCATTGAGCGTGCGGCGCAGTTCATCGCCGTCATTGTACCCCGGGCATATGACCAACTGGCAGTTAATAGATGTACCGGCGGCCGCCAATTTGTAGAGAGCCGACAGACTCTCACCGGCAAAGCGGTTTTTCATCATTTTGACCCGCAGTTCGGGATTAGTCGTGTGCACAGAGATGTTTATCGGACTAATGTGCATTTTGATCATGCGGTCAACCTCACGCTCGGTCAAATTGGTCAGCGTGATGTAATTGCCGAACAGAAAGGACAGCCGCGAGTCGTCATCCTTGAAATACAAACTCTCGCGCATGCCCTGCGGCAATTGGTCGATAAAGCAGAAAATACATTTGTTTTTACATGAGTGCTGTTTGTCCATCAGGTAGGTTTCAAATTCCAGCCCCGGGTCGTCGTATTCGCCCTTGCGCACGGTAGCCGTTTTAATTTGCCCCGACCGCTCATATTCAACTCTCAGTTTGCGCTCGTTCATGTAAAAGCGATAGTCGAGCACATCGACAATTTCGTTTCCGTTGATTGAATAAACGGTGTCACCGACAGTTAAGCCGGCCTTGTCGGCGGCGCTGTGCGGCACGATACCGGTAATCTTGACTGCCAATGTAACTTTCCTCCCCAGTTATCAACTTATAAACAAATATCCCCACGCGAGCGTGGGGATATTCACTCCAATAAAATTAGGCCTCTTTAACAGCCACAACCTGACGGCCGCGATAATAACCGCAGTTGGGGCATACTCTGTGAAGACGCTTATACTCATTGCACTGAGGGCATCTTACGAGCTGCGGAGCCTCCATCTTCCAGACATTTGAGCGTCTCTTGTCGCGTCTTGCCTTGGAATGTTTTCTCTTCGGTACTGCCATTTGAGCACCTCCTTAAAACAGTAATAATACTGGCTATTTTAATAGCGTTTTCAGCACAGACAGTCTCGGGTCCCCATCATCCTCACTGCAAGTGCAAGCTTGTCGGTTAAGATTGGCACCGCAACCGCTGCAAAAGCCGCGGCAATCGTCACTGCACAAGTGTTTGGTGGGCAGTGCCAAGATGAGTTCCTCAAGAACTACGCGGTCAATGTCGAGTTTCTTATCAGGGATGACCAAAAAGTCGTCGCGCTCCTCATCATTCGCCATAGTTGAGACCAGTGTAAAACACAACTCGGCTGTGATGTGAGCAGTGCACATCTCTCCGCAGCGGTCGCACAAGTCGGTATAATCACCGCAAACTTGTCCGCGAAGTGTGACGGCACCTGCCCTGTTCTCGGCATAACCGGTAAATCTAACGGGTGCAGTAAACGGACAAACACCGCGATACTGCTCACCGCTGAAATCGAATGTAAGGTCAATATCCTCTCGCATAGAATCGGTGACGAACAATCGACCAAAATCCAATACCATAGAATACACCTCAAATCGACAAGGTACATTATATAATTATATAATGAATTTGTCAAGGGAATTTCAAAGAATTTTTACATCAAGACAGCAATTTACGGCCCGGCTGGTTGGCCGAGCCGAAAATCTATTCAGCGGTCAATTCAAATTTTCTTTGCGAATTTAAAGACCTTCTCAGGCAGGTCGCCCTCATCACACGAAACGGTAAAGGTAACCTTGGTGTCCAATTTGCTGCAAACGGCATTGAGTCGCTCAACAAAATCGGCAAATTTGTCATAGTCGCGGCCGCCGATGCGCAGAGTTGCGTCAACAAACAAATCGGTCAGGTCGTAGTTGCCGGCAAACATGCCGCAGATGAAACCGAACAGGCTGTCATAATCGTTGATGCAGTACTCGTCAGAGTCGACCAGTCTTGCCTTATGTGTCAGATCATAGGTCAGTTTTGCGCCCTTTTCAATACAAACCACATTGCCGTTAGAACTGTCAACAGCGGCATTGACCAGTTCAACCAGACGCTTAGTTTTGCCCGAACCCTTGTTACCGATGATCATTGATATCATAAAATCAGCTCCTTATAGTTTATCCGCCGAAGCGGTTAAAAACAAATTACATATTGCTCAGTCTGGACTCCAGCGCCGACTTCATATCCTCGTAGCCGGACTTGCCGAGCAGAGCAAACATATTTTTCTTATAACTCTCAACGCCGGGCTGGTTGAAGGGGTTGACACCCAGCATATAGCCCGAAATGGCGCAAGCCTTTTCAAAGAAGTAAATGAGGTAACCGAGGTTGTACTCGTCAGTCTTGTCAACATTGATGACAAAATTCGGTACGCCGCCGTCGGTGTGAGCCAATACAGTGCCCTCAAAAGCCTTACTGTTGACATACGACATGGTCTTGCCGGCCAAGAAGTTGAGACCGTCGCCGTTATCAGCCGCCTCTTTGATGGTGACATCGTCGCCTGCATCGCCAAAGGTGACCACCGTCTCAAACATCATGCGAACTCCGTCCTGAATATACTGGCCGAGAGAATGAAGGTCGGTTGAAAAAGTGACAGCCGACGGGAACAGTCCCTTATTATCCTTAACCTCGCTCTCACCGAAAAGTTGCTTAAACCATTCGGACATCATTGTGAAGCGAGGCTCATAAGTGACCAGCAGTTCCATAGCCTTACCCTTATTGTTCATTATGCTGCGCATGGCGGCATAGCGGTAGCAGTCATTCTTGCTCAAGTCGCACACGCTGTATGCGCTGCGTGCGTCGGCCGCACCTTGCATGAGTGCATCAATGTCGCATCCGGCCGCGGCAATCGGCAACAGGCCCACTGCCGTCAGCACCGAGAAACGGCCGCCGACATCGTCGGGCACAACAAATGTTTCATAGCCCTCTTTGTCAGCCAATTCCTTAAGAGTGCCGCGTGCCTTATCGGTGGTGCAGTAAATTCGCTCTCTGGCGCCATCCTTGCCATAGCGCTCCTCAAGCATCTCACGGAACACGCGGAATGCGATAGCCGGCTCGGTAGTGGTGCCCGACTTGGAGATAACATTAACCGATACACGCTTGCCTTCGCAAATCTTGATAAGATCAGACATCATCGAGCCGCTGATGCTATTGCCGGCAAAATAGATGTCGGGTGTGTCCTTCGACAGGTTATTATACAGCGGTGACTTAAGAAACTCAATGGCCGCGCGGGCACCGAGGTAGGAACCGCCGATGCCTATAACGATGAGCACATCGGTATCGCCCTTAATCTTTTCAGCGGCCGCCTTGATGCGCTCAAACTCGTCCTTATCATAATTAACCGGCAAATCGACCCAACCAATATAGTCGTTGCCAAGGCCGGTGCCGGCCGTCAACTGCTCATGTGCGACGGCGACAAGCGGTGCCGCACCGGCAAGTTCATCTGCGCCGATAAACGGAGCAGCATATTTCTCAGTAAATCTAACTGCCATGATATCCTCCACATTTTACTAAAATTGATTTGATTTGATTATACAATATTTTGTGCATATTTGCAAGTATAATAACAAAATAAATTATTACAGTCGCTTATACATGCGCAGGCGGTTGCGGCGCTTACGTCGGCGGTTGGAAATAATGATGAATATAATGCCGAGTATAATGCCGAGCGCCAGTACAATGAGCAGCAACCGCGCAATCACGGTTGAGCACATCCACTTAATCCCGCGGATGACATGCAGTGTGAAACTGTAATCGGCGCTGTCAGCGGCAACCAGACCGACCTCACCGATTTTTTCGCCGCCGTAAACGATGCTGGCTGTGCCCAGCAAATCGCCCGATTTGATGGGTGCATCGTAAACATCGTGCTGTAAATCAATTTCAAAAATCACAGATGTGCGGTCAGCATCGTTGGGCATAAGAGCAACCACAGTATTGGCGGCATAGAGTTGCAGATAGTCGGTTTGCCACGATAAATCGACATTGACGCCGCCCACAGTGTTGCCGTCGGCATCAATGCCGACAATCGGCTCGCCTTTTTCTGTCACCGTTTTGAACGAGAAACTCGAAAAAGCCCATTTATACAGTTTGATTGACTCGGTCATATCGACGCGCACACTCTCGCCGTTGACAGTTTTCGGACAGCCGAGCAGTATGCAGTAATAACTGACGCCGTCTTTTGATGCCATTGATGCAATGCACATGCCGCCCGCATCGGTGTAGCCCGTCTTGCCGGCCACGGCGTAGCGATAGTAATAATTGGACACCTTATTTACAAGGTAGTTTGTGGTGACAACGGCACGGGCGGAATAAATCTCATTGGCGTCAGCGGTAAAGCGCGACATGGAGCAAATGGACAAAATATCGTCATTTTTAAACGCAGCCGTCATCAACTTATATGTGTCGGCGGCTGTCGAATACTGCTCATCCTCATACAGTCCGTACGGAACGACATAATTGGTGCCGTCCATGCCGAGTTTATCTGCCTTATCGTTCATCATATCGACAAAGGCAAGATAATCGCCGCCGCCGACATAATCAGCCAGTATCAGCGCGGCGTCCGACCCCGAACTGACCAGCAAAAACTGAAGCAGCATGCGCACCGAGCACGACTGGCCGGCAGAAAAATGACTCATTGCGGCGCCGGAGCCGAGGAAATGGTCAAGCAATTTTTTGTCAATGGTTATGAAGGTGTTGTCTATATCGGCAACATTATCGCACACCACCAAAGCGGTCATCAGATTGCTGATGGCGCCGACATACTGGCGGCTGTCGGTATTTTTACTGTAAACGACATCGCCCGAGTCAATATTGACCAGCATCGCAGAGGACGCGGTAACCTCAAAATCCGACGGAGTAAAGGCCGACGCCGAAAGGCACGGAAACAGCGCGGTTAATATGAGTAACAGTGATAAAAATAAAGCAGATTTTCTCATTGAAATCTCCTCACAAATAGTGTAATATTTATGTAGTCGGTATTTTTATAATTGATTATATAATGAGTATAACAAATTATTCGACAAAATAAAAGAACTTTTTACACTTTTTAGGAGGAATTGTAATGGTATTTATCACCGGCGATATGCACGGCGATGAAGAGCGGGTCAGTTCGCGCGAGTTGAGGCAACTGAAGAGCGGCGACACACTCATAATATGCGGCGATTTTGGCTTCATCTGGGACGGCAGTGAGCGGGAGCGCAAAATTCTGGAATATCTCGGCAGCCGCAAGTTTAATGTGTGCTTTATTGACGGCACTCACGAAAATTTCAAACTGCTCGGAGAATATAAGGAAACATATTGGAAAGGCGGACGAGTGCACCGCATATCGGGCAATCTGTTTCACCTTTGCCGCGGCGAAATGTTTACTATCGAGGGTCACCGCATATTCACATTTGGCGGCGGTGAGAGTTTTGACAAGGACATGCGCACCGAATTTGAAACATGGTGGCGCGATGAACTGCCCTCACCCGCCGAAATGGAGCATGGCGCAAATGTCATTGAGGAGAACGGGTTTGATATGGATTACATAATAACCCATGAGCCGCCGTCGCTGGTCAAAAGCGCCATTCTGCTGCGCAACGGCAAGGTTGACCGCGTCAACAAACTTAACGGATATCTCGAGGAGGTCAACCACTGCTGTCGGTTTAATCGTTGGTATTTCGGCTGCATGCACGAGGACCGAGTTATCACACCCAAGCACACAGCCGTTTTCCGCGATTTATGGCCCATTGACGCCAAGTAGATCTACTGCCTGTAAAAAAGTCGAAATATTATCAAAAAAGTTCTTGACAATTCATCTGCACTTGGATATAATATCAATTGTCAGTTTGAGAGTGTCAAGTCACCGCGTGGTCGGTTTGGCCGTGACTATCGCTCAACCGACCGTAATATGGGGGTATAGCTCAGCTGGGAGAGCGCTTGAATGGCATTCAAGAGGTCAGCGGTTCGATCCCGCTTATCTCCACCAAAAGCACAACATCCGAACTCGGTGAAGGGTTCGGATGTTGTGCTTTTTGTTACACTAAAGAAAATTATTTACTCATATATTGGCCTCTCGCCGCG
>JAQXHB010000033.1 GCA_029007015.1 Bacillota bacterium
TTTTTGAGCATAATAATCTTGATATGGTGTTGGAAATGAAACGGTCATTGAACTCATATATTAAGCGGTTTTGTATCAGCCATATGGCAAGAACATTACATAAAACGCATGAAGAAATCGAGGTTGAAATGAAAAGGCATAATATTGAAGTAGCTTTTGATGGATACGAAACGGAGATTTAAAGCAACCGAATAAATGTTTTTCAGGCGCATTTTATTCGTGCCACTAAGTTCAAGCGTCCCCAAAATCCCGTTATAGTAAGAGGAGAGGATTTTTCGTAGGTTTGTGGAGGTTTTATTATGGAAGCTAAAAAGATAATTTTCGACACCGATATAGGCTGGGATTGTGATGATGCAGGAGCATTGGCGTTAATTCATTCGCTGTGTAACAAGGGTGAGGCGGAGCTGCTTGCGGTTACCGCTACATATTATCATAAATATGTAGCGGGATGCATAGACGCTATTAACAGATTTTACGGCAGGATAGTTCCTGTAGGTGTAAATTATGCAAGGCGCGATACCTTTGTTGAAGAAGATCACCCTGAAAACACATACGTCGGTTATGCAAAGCCAATATGTGAAGAATTCGCAAACAGCTATAAAGACGGCAAAGCGGAAGACAGCATAAAGCTTATGAGAAAGACTCTCGCTAACGAAGCTGACAACAGCGTTACCATTGTGGCGACAGGCACGCAAACTTGTCTTGCACAGCTTCTTAAGAGCGAGGCGGATGATATCTCAGAGCTTTCGGGAGTCGAGCTTATTAAGAAAAAGGTCGAAAGAACCGTGGTTATGGGAGGCCGTTTTAAAAATACATGGCCAATGCCGATTGTTGAACGAGGAGTAGGCGAGCTTGTCGCGGAATACAATATAAAAGGCGATATTCCTTCCGCAAAGTTTGTTTGTGATAATTGGCCCGGCGAGCTTGTCTTTTCAAGTTATGAGATAGGAAATTATTGCATCACACTTAAAAATGTCAAATATGATGAAAAAGCGCCTAATCCCGTTGCGTATGCTTATAAGCTGTTCGGGTTCAGCAAAGGCCGCGAAAGCTGGGATTTAACCGCCGCACTTCACGGGATACGCCCTGAACACGACTATTATTATTTGCATGAGTTCGGAAAGGTTAATGTTTCGGATGAAGGTGTAACCACATGGGAGAAATCGGATAATTTTCGTCAGTCATATCTGTTGCCCTGCAAGGATTACAGCTTTGTTGTAAATGATATTGAATCTATAATCGAGTCGGAATTGCCTATAAAGTAATAGAAAATACTATGTCTAAAAAAATATTAAGCAAAAGAAAAACGGTATGTTAGCAATGTTATTAACTATTTTGTTATTTAGCTTGGCAATGGTTCTCGGCAGATTTAATTCGTGCCACTAAGTTCAAACGTCACAAAAATCCCGTTCACGCAAGTGGGCGGGATTTTTACTTTTTACATCTTACATATTCGCTCTTACTTCGTCCAAAACTCTTTTCGGGATTTTGGGGAAGTAAAAAGTAATATGAAATAGGAAACAAGTATTGCGGCTCCGTCGCTTTTATGATATTCTACACATAGGCGGTGGTCTTATGATAATGATGTATTGGCTATTTGTTATTTCTTTAATTCCTTGTAGGTTTTTTGCAGGTTATGACAGTCGTTTTCATAATGGCAAATATGTTGTTATTCGTAATCCTAAATTAAGAATGTTACTAATGGATGAAACCTCTTTCTTTGAGAGAAAAAAGCGTCTTAAGAAGGATATTAACAAAATAACAATTTTTGGGGTAATCCTCTATATTTTCAGTTTGCTGACGCTTGTTGTGAGTACATTATTACTATTTTTAGTGCCAGAAACGATGGTTGAACCTTGGGAAATAGAAACAAATCGCTTTTTTATGTATGTAGATACTTTGAATGAAAAGTTAGCGGCTATTTGTATTTGGTTCTTTTTTCTTTTTATTATTTTATGTGTGGCAATTCGTATGATTTACTATGCAAAAACAACTGAACAAAAATGGATAAAAATTCTTACATATATTGTTTCTTGCGTTATGATTATAGCAGTTGCATTGTTTTTATTTGAAATAATACAAGAATTGATTATATGCTTTGTATAAAGTTAATAATCCTCAGTTTTAGGTGCATTTATTTACGAAACTGCATAGATGGGTGCAAGATGTAGCAGATGCCGTCGGTATTTTGAAGTACTTGCCATATTATGCTTGACGGCGGATATTGTTTTGGGATATAATGTTTTTACCAAATTAAAGGGGAGAAAGAATATGAAAAGAATTTTATCAGTAGCGGTTTTGCTGATGCTCACGCTTACGCTTTGCGCATGCGGCAAGGGCAGCAAAACGCCGTCCGACAGCAACAACGGTCAGAGCACCAGTTCAAAGAGCGAATCAACATTTGAAATGGGCACTGTCACCGGCAACCAGTATTCCAACAAGTTTCTCGGCATCGGCTGTACTCTCGACTCAGATTGGACATTTTCCACCGATGAGCAAATCAGAGAGACCAACAGCATTTCGACCGACTTGCTCGATGAGGAAATGCAAAGTCAACTGGAAAATGCCTCTATCGTTTATGACATGATGGCAACATGCTCCAACGGCGATTCGATAAATATTAACATCGAAAACTTGGGCATCAGTGGCGCTCTGGCAACTGCCGAAACATATATTAACTCGCAAACCGATTCATTGAAAACCGCACTGGAACAGATTGGCCTGTCTGATGTGGTTATCGACAACAAAACATTTGATTTTGCCGGCTCGTCAGAAAAGGGCATATATGTCAGCGGAACGATTAACGGCGTCAAATTGGAAGAAGCGATCATCGTGCTCAAGCGCGGCACTCGCTTTGCAAATGTCACCGTAACCACTATTAACGGAAGCATTAACGACATAATCGCTCAGTTCCGCGCTTTATAATTCTCTGATTTCAGGGTGAGGCCAATGGATATTACCCGTTACAGCATAAACAGTGATAGGTTTGACGGCAGAATGAGAATTGCGCTTGTTGCTGATTTGCACGGCGTAGATTTTAACGCCGTAATCAGCGCTTGCCGTGATATGTCGCCCGACTGCATTGCTGTGGCAGGTGACTTGACCGATGATTTGGCAAGCAGTGAGCCCGACATTGTTGCAATAAATGAGTCCGGCTTTGAATTTTTGCATCAGGCGACGGCTGTGGCGCCGGTCTTTTACTCATTCGGAAATCACGAGCGCAACTGCACCGATGAAGGCATCGACGCAGTTAAACGCACCGGTGCGACCCTGCTTAATGACAGTTATATCTACTTCGGCGGCATGTATATCGGCGGACTCATGTCCGGATTTATCGGTGCCAACAAGCGTCATGCCTACTTTACACCGCCGCCGAATGTTGAGTGGCTGGACACATTCGCCGCCCTCGACCGGTTCAAACTGCTCATTTGCCATCATCCCGAGTATTATCCTAAGTTTATTCGGCCGCGCGATATCGATTTAACACTATCGGGTCACGCCCATGGCGGCCAGATTCGATTGGGTCGGCAGGGGATATATGCGTCAGGTCAGGGTCTGTTTCCAAAATATACAGCAGGATTGGTTGACGGTCGGCTGATTATCTCCCGCGGTCTTGCCAATCACACGCCTGTACCTCGTCTGTTCAACCCGGCCGAACTGGTGTTTGTCGATATAAATTTTGACCGCTAAAATATGCGTGCTGCATTTTTTGTGGACATTGGCGGCAATTAGTGGTATAATACTATCCAAATAGTATTAAAGGAGAATTATCATGCTTGAATTTAAGTTTGACACACAACTGCTTATTGAGGGCCACGACCTCGACGAGGACGAAATCAACGACTATATTCGCAACAATATACCGGGCGACTGCCTGCTAGCTGTCGGCGATGAGGACCTCATCAAGATTCACTACCACACCAACATTCCGTGGGCTGTGCTGGAGTATTGCTCGTCACTCGGTGATATTTGTGACATCGTGGTCGAAAACATGGAGCGTCAGGAAAACGGGCTTCACGGCTGATTTTAAATGTATAAATGCGTACGGCTTTGACGGCCGTGCGCATTTTTTGCTCTGTAATAAGTTGAACGGTCACTGCATATCCATTAGTGAAAAAGTATAAAAAGGAGAAATGGGTATGGAATGTAAGATAACCACGCAGAGCGTCAACATATGTGAAGGCGTGCACTGCCAAACTGTAGAACAGCCAATCGACGCTGAATTCACAATGCCTGACTACTGCGCGCCGATCGGGCGCATCTTGAAGTGCAAATTGCGCCCGATGATCGGCACCAAATCGGTCAATGGCTCAGGCGTCACGATTGAGGGCGTAACCAATATATCGGTATATTACACAGGCGCCGACAACGAGCGGCTTAACTGCTATGAGTACTCTGTGCCGTTCAGCAAAAATATTGACGCCGGTGTCAGTGGCGACGGCACCGTAACGGTGGAGGCGATGCCCGACTACGCTAACTGCCGAGCGTCGGGCGAGCGGCGATTTGATGTGCACGCGACAATCAAGTTAAAGATTTGCACGCGCGATATAAGGGCGGCTGAAATCGTTACCGATATAGACGAGCCGTCGGTTCAGCAACTTCGCACTGCCATGAAATCGACCTCTTGCGTTTCGACGGGGGAGAAATATTTGATAATCGGTGACGAGATAGAACTGCCCGATGACAAACCGCCAATCGGCTCACTGTTGCGCCATGACGAGCGCATTGTCATTGATGAGTGTAAAATGGTTAGCAACAAAGCGGTTGTTAAGGGTAATATGCTCATTGACATTGTCTATCTCGATGACAGCGGCGAGATACGCGTCTATAACTATTCACTGCCGATTAGTCAGATTGTTGACCTTGACAGCACTAACGAGGACTGTGATGTGTCGGTCAATGTGGTCATATGCTCCATCGACCTTAAACCGCGCACCGACATGAATGGGGAAGTGCGCTCGCTGTCGGTCGGTGGAAAAATATGCGTTTGCGTAAGCGCCTTTTGCAACAACGATGTGCCGGGCTTGCTGGATGCCTACTCAACGACCAATCTGCTTGAATTTGACAAGAGTGATGTTTCGTTTGACAAACTGGTTATGAGTATAAACGAGAGTTTTGTGTGCAAAAAAGCGCTCGATTTTGCTCCGGGACTGGTTGATAGAGTGCTCGACTGCTGGTGCGAAACGCGAGTGATGTCAGCCTCTGTCGACGGCGACAGCGTAAAGATTAACGGCGGCGTCAATGTCTGCATGATGGTAAGTGACGAGAGCGGCGCCATCAACTACTACGAGCGCAATGTCGACTTCGACTATCAAAGCCGCCTGCCGAAACCGGTTGCAAGCGGCCGCGTTGAGCCGACTGTAACAGCGGTGACCTCCGACTGCAAAAAGGACGGCTCCGGCGTTGAACTAAAGGCAAATCTCAACATACGCGCCGATGTCATTGACACCACCCACGCTCAACTGATTACATCGGCCGTTCTTACCGACAACAAGCACACCGAGACCTTTGCGCCGCTGGTCATTTACTACGCCGAGGACGGCGAAAAGGTATGGGACATAGCAAAACGCTACAACACCTCGGTTGATGAATTGAGCAAGTTGAACGGCATCGACAGTGACCATGAAACATCCAAAATGATGTTACTCATTCCAAGCGTATAATTAAAGCACCGACAGTTAGTTTTGCCATAACTGTCGGTGCTTACATATTCATTGATTAAAGTTAACTTATCACGCTGGGGAAAAAGCATGATTATTCTTTATGTGATTGTGACAACTGGTCGTCAAGAAACTCATCAACAGACTGCTTGAGTGGGGCAGGGAGCTGTCGATACTTAAGAACAAGATTTTTCTCGTTAAACGACAAAACAACAACACTCGGGCCCACACTGACTGTAGATGACGGCTCCTGAAAGGTTGATTTGACATCAAGCAGTTCATCTGTGCTGGTGCCGAAAATGCGAGCCAAACGAACAAGTGTATCGAGGGTAGGACAGGACTTTCCGGTTTCGTAGTAACTGTAGGTTGAACGGTCAATATTCAGTAAATCTGCTACCTGTTTCTGGGTAATATTATATTCCTCACGCAATGCTCTTAATTTGTCTGCAAGCAAGAATGTTACCTCCGTTCATTTTATTATCTGATTGCAATTACAGAGCAATTATATAACAAAAACTATTAAATTTCGACAATTGTGAGAAACTTTCACAGCATATATTTGTGCAGGATATCTGTTTGGCACCAAAAGCGTGATAAACGGTGCCCGACGGGCAATATAACAGTATCATTCCCTAAAAATGGTTTGACAATACTGTGGGCATATGATAAAATTGATAGGAATGCAAAAAGTAAATTTTAGGCATTTATGTGGGTGATTTTTTGGATAACAGAGCCATTGGCGTTTTTGATTCGGGGCTGGGCGGTTTGACTGTGGTCAAGCAACTTATGAAAGTGCTCCCGAATGAAAATATTATATATTTCGGTGACACCGGCAGAGTCCCTTACGGCAGCCGCAGTGACACCGCCATCAGGCGATACGCCGGTCAGGATGTCAACTTCTTGCTGTCAAACGATGTCAAGTTGGTTGTTGCCGCGTGCGGCACCGTCAGTTCGGTTGCACCAGATGTGGCCGACGGCTTGCCCGTTCCGTTTGTCGATGTTGTTCAGCCGGCTGCGCGCGTCGCCGCCCAATCGACTCGCAACGGTAAAATCGGCGTCATCGGCACGGCGGCAACCATTGCCAGCGGCTCCTTTGAGCGCGCTGTTCATGCCTGCAATCCCGAGGCGCAGGTAGTTCACAACTCTTGTCCCCTGTTTGTGCCGCTGGTCGAGTCGGGCTGGTTCGACTGCAACGACCCGGTCGTAATAAACACCGTGGAGCGCTATTTACAGCCGATAATTGACGCCGGTGTTGACACACTCATACTTGGCTGTACCCATTATCCCATTTTGTCCGATGCCATCGCGTCAGTGATGGGGGAGGAAGTTAGCCTCATCAACATTGGCATTGCGGCGGCAAATACCGTTGCAAACATACTCGACTGCCATGATATACGCGGCCATCATGAGCATGTCAAAAACCACTTTTTCGTCAGCGACACGGTGCGCTCATTTGAGCAAACGGCATCAATTTTGCTCGGCGAAAATGCCGACTTTGATGTCGAGCACATTGATATTGAACAATACTGAAAAGGCGATAATATGAAAGATGTTGTTATAAATATTTGCGGAAAAATCGACGACGGTCATTCGGTTGATAATATTGAATTTGCGGCCGTCGGCCGATATGAGTGTGACGGCGGCCGTTATGAGTTGAGTTATGATGACGGACAAACCGTGGACGCGCCTGTTGTCAGCCGAATTATCATCGAGAGCGACGGCACCGCCATAATTGAACGCACCGGCGGGATAAACTCGCGCCTGAACATCAAGGAAGGGTGCCGCACCCAAAGCAGTTACCAAATACCTGAGGGTGAACTGCTGATGGGAATTAACGGCATCACGGTTGACAATCGGTTAACGCAGAGCGGCGGTCAGGTTAGACTCTGTTACTCAATTGATATCAACGCGGCTCTGCAAAGCAAAAACGAGGTTCTTATAACAGTCAAGGAGGCATAAGCCATGTCAAGGACAATTAACAACGCCAAAAGCGATATAAAACAGATTATTATGACGGCGCTTGGCCGTGCCGTTGCCGACGGCAAGTTTGCCGCTGAGCCGCTGCCCGCCTTTGCCATAGAGGTGCCGGCCGACCGCACCCACGGCGACTACGCCGTTAACGCGGCCATGGCTTGGGCACGCGTGCTCAAGGCGGCACCGCGTTCTATTGCCGAGACACTGGTATCCTACTTCGATTTTGGCGGCACATATATTGACCGCTGTGAAATTGCCGGCCCCGGTTTCATCAATTTCTTTGTTGATGAGCGGTTCTACGCCGATATTCTGCTCGAGATAAAAGAAGCAGGCGACAACTACGGCCGCTCCGAATTCGGCCACGGCAAGCGCATTTTAGTCGAGTTTGTTTCTGCCAATCCGACCGGACCGATGCACATCGGAAATGCACGCGGCGGGGCCATTGGCGACTGTCTGGCATCGGTGCTCGACTGTGCCGGATACGAGGTTGCGCGCGAATTTTATGTCAATGACGCCGGCAACCAGATTGAAAAATTTAAAACATCGCTCGAGGCGCGCTATCTGCAACTGTTTGACAGCAGTGTCGAAATCCCCGAGGACGCCTATCTCGGTGAGGACATCATTGCCCACGCCAAGGCATTTGCCGAGATTAACGGTGATAAATTTGTAGGCGCCGACAGCGAAACGCGCAGGCAGGCTCTGTGCGACTTTGCACTGCCGAAAAATATACAAAAACTTAAGGATGACCTTAAAAAATACCGCATCGAGTATGATAACTGGTTTCTTGAGAGCACTCTGCACCAAAGCGGCAGGGTAGACGAGATTATCAAATTGATGACCGACAAGGGCCACACATATACGCAGGACGGCGCACTTTGGTTCCGCTCAACCACCTTTGGCGAGGACAAAGACCGAGTGCTCGTACGCGCTAACGGCATACCTACCTATGTGGTGCCGGACATTGCCTATCACTACAACAAACTGGTTGAACGCGGCTATGACATCGCAATTGATGTGCTGGGCGCCGACCACCACGGCTATGTACCGCGCATGAGAGCGGCTTTGTCGGCGCTGGAGGTTGACCCGAACCGGCTTGATGTGGTCATCATGCAGATGGTTCGACTGATTAAAAACGGCGAGACATACAAGTTGTCAAAGCGCTCGGGCAAGGCGGTTACGCTTGAGACATTGCTTGATGAAATTCCGATTGATGCCGCCCGTTTCTTCTTCAATCTGCGTGAGCCAAACAGTCATCTCGAATTTGACCTTGATTTGGCTGTGGAACAGTCCAGTCAAAACCCGGTTTACTATGTGCAGTATGCACATGCGCGTATTTGCAGTCTTGTCCGTGCTCTGGCGGCCGACGGAATTGCACCGCGCGAAATGACAGCCGATGCACTTCGCTGTCTGACCAGTGACGAGGAGCACCAACTCATACGCCACATGGCCACCCTCGAGGATGAGATAGTTGCCGCCGCAAAGGCTTATGACCCGTCCAAAATAACTCGCTATGTAATCGAACTGGCCACCCTTTTCCACAGGTTTTATAACGCCTGCCATGTCAAGGGCGAGAGTGACGATATTCTGCAGGCTCGTCTTTGCCTATGTCTGTGCGTCAAGCAGATTTTGTGCAATGTACTTCGCATGCTTAAAATCACCGCGCCGGAGGAAATGTAATGTTAAACCGTAACACTTTATTCCCGCGCAAAGAATCTCCCGGCATTTCGACTGCATATCGCTGGTTTGGCGTCGCCCTGTTGGCGATAGGATGCTTTTTCGAGATTACTGCGCTTTTTGCCGGTGTGGTGACATTTTTCTCCGTCTTTCCGCTCGTGCTGTTCTTTCTGATGCTTGTCTACATGCTGCTGCCAACGGCGACAATCAGCAAGTTAAAAGAAATCAAAGCAGTTGAAGCCATAGTTAAGATAATCTCAAATGCCGTGCTGTTTATCGTTATTGCGGTTTTGTGCATCGGTATGTTTATGTTCATATATTCCAGTTCGACTTATTTAGAGCAGCCGAATACTGTCATCGTCATGGGCTGTCAGGTTAACGGCGACACGCCCAGCGTGATGCTGAATAACCGCATCAGCGCCGCATACGACTATCTGATTGAAAATGAAAATGCAGTGTGCATCGCTACCGGCGGCACCGGCTCGGGAGAGAACATCAGCGAGGCCGAGGCTATCAAGCGCGAACTTGTCAGTCGCGGCATCGACAGCGACCGTATTTATCTGGACGATCAGTCGGTAAATACGGCTGAAAATATTGCAAATGCTGCAAAAATCATTGAGGACAACCACCTTGATACAAATGTTGTCATTGCCACCGACGGCTATCATCAAATGCGCTCGCAAAAGACTGCGGCTACCCACGGACTGACAGCGACCGCACTCAACAGCACCACTCCGTGGTACATTGCCGAGCCAATGATACTCAGAGAAATTTGCGCTGTCGCTAAATGCACATTACTGGGTTATTGAGGATGCTGACATGACAAGAATTTATCTGGTTAGGCACTGTCAGGCTTTGGGCAATGTCAGCAAGCGCTTTCAGGGGCAGACTGACGGTGACATTACTGATATCGGGCGCCATCAACTGGAGTGTCTTGAGGCCCGATTTAAAGGTGTGCATGTTGACAAGATTTACTCCAGTCCGCTCAAAAGGGCATATTTGACGGCCGAGGCTATAGGCCGTGGCTGCGGTGTCAGCGAGGTTATTGTCGACAATGGGTTGATTGAGATTAACGGCGGCAATCTTGAGAATCACACGGTTGATGAAATGAACGAAATCGACCCGGAACAGACCAAGAACTGGTTTTCGACATTTCATCTCTTTTCACCTGCGGGCGGTGAATCTACCGCGCATGTTTATCACCGAATGTACGATACTGTGTCAAGATTAGCGGAGGAAAATGACGGCAAGGTCATTGCTATTGCTTCGCACGGCTGTGCCATTCGCTGTTTGATGTGTGCAATCAAGGGGCTGCCCATTGAGAAGATTTACGATAATGTCGGCTGGGTCGACAATACCGGCGTCTGCATTATCGAATATGAACGAGGCAAGTACAACATCGTGTGTGAGAATGACACTTCACATTATGATGAGCGGTTGCTGAGTGAAAGAAAGCCGATGTGGTTTACCGCCGCCGACGGAGAGTGATTTGTTTGAAGAAAATAATGGGCGTTGACCTTGGCCGCGCAAGGACGGGCATCGCCATGAGCGATTATGGGTGCAAAATGGCATTCCCGCGCGAGGTTATACATGAATGGAACGAACAGCGGCTAATCGATAAAATTGCCGATTTTGCCATGTTGAACGATATCGGTGAAATTGTTGTAGGACTGCCGATAAACATGGACGGCAGTCACGGAGATAGAGCACACGAATGTGAACGATTGTCAAATTTAATTGCTGAACGAACTAAACTGCCGGTTAGGCTATGGGACGAGCGATGTTCAACCGTTTGTGCATATAACGCATTTGACGAAGCAGGAAAATTCGGCAAGAAGCGCCGCGAGACAGTCGATGCTGCCGCGGCTGCAGTGATTTTGCAGAGTTATTTAGATAGTAAAAATTAAATGGCAGGATGGCTGTGTTTTTTCAGTCATCCTGCCAAAATTATTTAATTATAGGTGCGTATGGGGTGGTCGTAATCAGCAAACACAGTGTAAATAATTCACATAAGACCAGCAGGAGTTGTCGGTTATTATGTGTTGAACAGATTATGAAAATGACCGATGAAACATGCCCTATTACCGCCGGCGAAATTGTTGCATTGCTCAAAGTACATGGCATCAAGGCTGAACGCCGCAGTATATATCGCGACATATCGACCCTATGCGAGCACGGGATGGATATTATCTACTCAGCCGCAGGAAAAAGGGGATACTATCTGGCGGCAAACGAGTTTGAAACTGCCGAGGTGCAACTAATTATCAGCAGTTTATATGCTTGCAATTTTATCACTGACAGGCAGGCGCAAAAAATTACCGACAAACTGCTCAAAATGCTCAGTCCAAACAGCGGTGCCAAAATTGTTATTCCGCGACATACCAAAAATGCCGCCAACGAAAAATTGCTATATATTCTCGATGCCGCCATAACCGCAATAAACGACAAAAGGTGCGCACGAATATGCACTCAAATCAGCACAATATCATCAGGCATCGACTCACTGAAGGTGTCAGACGGGCGGCTGTACTTGGTGCTCTCGAGCGGTCTGCACATCAACACCGAAAAGGTGTGCAGGATAGATGTAATATAAAACAGCCGGATAAACCGCAAAATGCGATAAATGCCGGCTGTGATTATTTTATACGAATTTACACATTAAATCTGAACAGGACTATGTCACCGTCGTTCATTACATAATCCTTGCCCTCACTGCGGACAAGTCCTTTCTCCTTGGCGGCAGTCATAGAACCGCACGCCATCAAATCGTCGTAAGACACCACTTCCGCGCGGATAAATCCGCGCTCAAAGTCGGAGTGAATTTTGCCGGCTGCTTGCGGCGCCTTGGTGCCCTTTGTAATTGTCCAAGCCCTAACTTCCGGCTTTCCGGCTGTCAGGTATGAGATTAGACCGAGCAGGCTGTAACAAGCCTTAATGAGGCGGTCAAGGCCCGACTGCTCAAGCCCAAGTTCAGAGAGAAACAGCCCCTTTTCTTCATCGTCCATACCGGCAATCTGAGCCTCTAATTCGGCGCAAATGGGCAAGCACTCGGCCTGCTCGGACTGAGCCAACTGTTTGACCTTAGCAAAATTTGCATTTGAGTCAATGCCGGCGGTGAAGTCGGCCTCACTCATATTGCACGCATAGATAACAGGCTTGGACGAAAGCAGGGCAGTGGTGTTGATGATTTCGGCCTCGGCATCGTCGCAATCAATAGAACGGGCGGGTTTGCCGCTCTCGAGGTGCGCCATCAGGCGGCCGAGAAAATCAACCTCAGTCTGTACCGATTTGTCGCCCTTGAGCAGTTTGTTTGCCTTATCAAGGCGGCGCTGAACCATCTCCATATCGGAGAAAATCAGTTCCAAATTGATGGTCTCAATGTCTCGAAGCGGGTCGACAGAGCCATCGACATGAATGATATCAGTGCTCTCGAAGCAACGGACAACATGGACAATCGCGTCAACCTCGCGGATGTGCGACAGAAACTTGTTGCCGAGTCCCTCGCCCTTGGACGCGCCACGCACAAGACCGGCGATATCGACAAATTCAATCGTAGCAGGGGTGCGCTTGTCGGGGTCGTACATCTCACACAGGCGGTCAATGCGCTCATCAGGCACGCTGACCATGCCAACATTCGGCTCGATTGTGCAAAACGGATAATTGGCCGACTGTGCGCCGGCGTTGGTAATTGCGTTAAATAGGGTAGACTTGCCGACATTCGGCAAACCGACAATTCCGAGTTTCATTGTAAATTAACATCCTTTCGGGATAAACTTATTACATTATAACGGCTACACACAAAATAATCAAGTAATTTAGGGCGATTGTGTTGACAAAAGGGTATAATTTTTGGTATGATATTATGAAATGTAATACAATTATTTATGAAACGGGATGTTGCTTTTATGATACAGAGCATGACCGGCTACGGCCGCGGCGAATACAGCAACGGTAACTGCTCGGCCGTCATCGAACTGCGCGCCGTCAACCACCGCTACTTTGAGTTATCGGTCAAGGCACCGCGCAGTTGCGGTTTCATTGATGACAAGGTGAAGGGGGTGCTGCAGCAGCGCATTGCCCGCGGCAAGGTTGACGCCTTTGTCACATTCACAAACGAGAGTGACGACGGCTCGGTTGTTGAAATTAACCGCTCGCTGATGAACGGTTACTGTGCCGCCATGCGTTCAATTGCCGACGAGTGCGGCCTCGACAGCAGTTTTTCTGCCGACACAATCGCACGCTTTCCCGATGTACTCACGGTCAAGAAACAGCAACTTGACGAGGATGAAGTGTGGCAAACCCTTTGTCCGGCGCTCAATGCCGCACTTGATGAATTTGTCACGATGCGGCATATTGAGGGTGAAAAACTGAAAAGCGATATCATGTCGCGTCTGCAGTTCATCTTGGACAAGGTATCATTTGTTGAACAGCGCTCACCGCAGACGGTGCAGGCCTACCGTGAGCGTCTGGAAGCGCGCATCAAGGAATTGCTCGGCAGTGCTGAGGTGGACGAGCAGCGTCTGCTGACTGAAACGGCCGTATTTGCCGACAAAATAGCCGTCGCAGAGGAGACGGTGCGACTTCGCAGTCACATCGACCAGATGACTGCCCTGCTGAGCAGTGATGAGGCTATCGGACGCAAACTCGATTTTTTGGTGCAGGAGATGAACCGCGAAACAAACACCATCGGCAGTAAGGCGCAGGACATCGAGATTGCGCATACCGTTGTGGATATTAAGGCTGAAATCGAGAAGATTCGAGAGCAAATTCAAAACATAGAATAGGGAGGATGCGCAAATGAAACTGGTTAATATCGGGTTTGGAAACATGGTTTCGTCCGACAGAATAATCGCCATTGTATCGCCTGAATCAGCACCTATTAAGCGCATCATTCAAGATGCGAAGGAGCGCGGCACCCTTATCGACGCCACCCACGGCCGCCGCACAAGGGCTGTACTGGTGACCGACAGCGACCACATCATACTGACCTATCTTCAGTGCGAGACGGTGTCAAACCGGCTGGACGGCGGCGAAACATTCGATACGGAGGCTGATGAAGGTGAATAAGGGCATACCGCTTATCGTTTCTGGCCCGTCGGGCTGCGGCAAAGATACTCTGCTGAGAGTGTTGTTCGAGAAATATCCGCAGGTGAAGTTTTCCATTTCCGCTGTGACTCGGCCCAAACGCGGCTCCGACACCGAGGACGGCAAATACCGCTTTGTAACTCGCGAGCAGTTTGAGCAAATGCTCAGGGACGATGAGTTGCTTGAACACAATGAATATGTAGGCAACTACTACGGCACACCGCGTCAGCCGGTGAGCGATGCAGTCAACAACGGCAGTGATATTGTGCTTGAGATTGATGTTAACGGTGCCGCACAAATACGCGAGAAACTGCCTGAAGCGGTCAGCGTATTCATCATGCCGCCGTCAATGGACTCACTGCGCGGAAGGCTGACCGGCCGCGGCACTGAGGCGTCAGAGGTGGTAGAACAGCGTTTGGCTCAGGCAATAAGCGAAATAGGTCGCGCCGGAGAATACGACTACATTGTCATTAACGACGATTTACAGACGGCGGCCGACGAAATTTATTCGATACTGACAGCCGAAAAGGCGAAGTATAAAAATAACAAAAATTTTATCAATGAGGTGCTTAATAATGCTTAATCCCGCAATCGGAAAACTTATCAAAGAATACAAGGACGACAACTCCAGCCGCTATCAGTTGGTGCATGATGTGGCGGCACGCGCCCGCAAAATTGCTGAGGACGCTGAGGCCAACCACGAAATCATCATTGAAAAGCCGGTCAGCATCGCTATCAACGAGTTGGCTGCCGAAAAGGAAAAAGCAGAATAATCATTATACAAAAATAAATTTTACGGAGGTGGCTTGTCATGAGGAAGGCTTTGATTGCGCATGTGGCTGTTGATCAAACGACTTACAGTTATGACAAGCCATATGACTATCTGCTTGTCGGAAACTATGCTTCGGCGCGCCCAGGCTGTCGGGTGCTTGTTCCGTTTGGCCGCGGCAACAAAAAGCGACAGGGTATCATTATGAGCGTTGCCGAATCATCCGACTACGAGCATTTAAAGCCCATCCACGCCCTGCTGGACGATGAGCCGCTGATAAGCGAACAAATGCTTCAACTGGCGCTGTGGATAAAGGAACGCACATTTTGCACATACTTTGATGCCTTCAGGCTGATGTTGCCGAGCGGCATCAATGTTCGCATTGTAGCCTCGTACAGGATTGCCGACGGTTTTTGTGAGGAGCAACTGGACACGCTTGAGAGCGATGAGCGCGCTGTTGCCGAATTTATGCTTCACAGCGGAGCAACTGTTGAGCGCAGTCGATTGCTCGAGGTAATGGGGCTTGATAGTAAAAGCACACTGCCCGATCAAATGACGCGCAAGGGAATACTCATTCGCACCGACGATGCTGTTCGCAGGGTCGGTGATGCGACAGTGCGCATGGCGCGTTTGTGCGACGGCAGTGAAAATGTCAAAATAACGCCCAAGCAACAGGCGGTGTACGACCTGCTGGCATCTGCGGGCGCCGCCAGTGTTAAGGAGTTGTGTTACTTCACCGGCTGCACCCAGGCAGTTTTGAACACTATGCGCAAAAACGGCATTATTGAATTTTTCGAGAACACCGTATACCGCACTGTCGAATCGCACTACTCGGTCGATATGTCGCACGATATCGCACTGACCGACGAACAGCAAGCGGCATATGACACGCTCAGCGCCGTTTTGCACAGCCGTAAGGCCGATGTGGCACTGCTGTACGGCGTTACCGGCAGCGGCAAGACACAGGTATTCATGCGGCTTGTTGACGATGCTTTGGCCATCGGCCGCAGTGCAATGGTCATGGTGCCCGAAATTTCGCTGACGCCTCAGATTCTGGCGCTGTTTCGCTCGCGCTACGGTGACAATGTTGCTGTTTTTCACAGCGCAATGTCGCTCGGCCAGCGCATGGACGAGTGGAAGCGTGTCAAAAACGGTGATGCAAAGGTTGCTATCGGCACCCGCTCGGCCGTTTTTGCACCTTTTGACGACCTCGGCCTCATCATAATGGACGAGGAGCAGGAGCATACCTACAAATCGGAATCGTCGCCGCGGTTTCACGCGCGCGATGTGGCGCGTTTTCGCAGTGCGCAGAGCGGCGCGCTTTTGGTGCTCGCGTCGGCTACACCGAGCGTAGAAACATTTGCGTCCGCAGTTTCCGGCAGGTACAAATTATGCAAACTGAGCCACCGGTACGGCAATGCGGTTCTGCCAAAAGTGCACTGTGTCGATATGAATGCCGAGGTGTCTGCCGGCAACAATTCTCCGCTCAGCCGTTTTCTGACAGACAAACTAAGTGACAATCTTGAAAACGGCATGCAGTCCATACTGCTGCTCAATCGGCGCGGTCACAACACATTTGTCAGTTGCGGCGGCTGCGGACATGTTGTGACATGTCCCAACTGCAGTATTTCGCTGACATATCACTCGGCCAACAAGCGCCTGATGTGCCATTATTGCGGCTATTCAGAGCCGTTTGCCGAGCGGTGCCCCGAATGTGGTGACGAGCACATCCGCTACTCCGGTGTCGGCACACAGCGCGTGGAAGAGGAGTTGTCATATCTGTTTCCGAAGGCGCGCGTTTTGAGAATGGACGCCGATACAATGATGTCCCGTTCATCCTATGAAACCAAGTTAACCGCCTTTGCAAACGCCGAGTATGACATCATGCTCGGCACTCAAATGGTGGCAAAGGGGCTCAACTTTCCGCGAGTCACATTGGTTGGAGTGCTCAACGCCGACTCGTCGCTTTACAGCGATGATTACCGTTGCTACGAGAACACATTTTCTTTGCTGACGCAGGTCATAGGCCGCAGCGGCAGGGGAGACGACCACGGCTTGGCCGTCGTGCAGACAATATCGCCTGAAAACCCGATAATTTCGCTCGCGGCGGCGCAGGATTACGACAGTTTCTACGAGAGCGAGATTAAATTGCGCAGGGCAATGATTTATCCGCCATACTGCGACCTATGCTTGGTCGGATTTACGGGCGAGAACAAGGAACATACCGAGCGGATGTCGCACGACTTTTTTGATCGGTTACTGCGTCACCCAAGCGCCGGTAATGTCAAAATGATTGTGCTCGGGCCAAATGCCGCGGCCGTGCCGAAAGTGGGCGGGAAGTACCGCTATCGCATGATAATTAAGACAAAAAACACCGCAGAATTTCGTCAGATGCTTTCTGACACGGTGATGCAGTCTGACCGTGGCAGTAAGAACAAGGGCGTGTCGGTGTATATTGATATGAATCCGGACAGTATAATATAGAGGTGTTACAAATTGGCAAAGAGAAACATTGTAAAATTAGGTGATGAGATGCTCAGCAAGGTCAGCCGACCGGTTGAGAAATTTGACGGGCGTCTCCATCAATTGCTCGACGATATGAAAGAGACCATGTATGCCGCCGACGGCTGTGGATTGGCCGCCGTTCAGGTGGGCATACTCCGCCGCGTGTGCGTGGTCGATACCGGCGACGGCCCGATTGAACTTGTAAACCCTGTCATAAAGGGCAAAAGCGGCCATCAGGAGGAGGCAGAGGGATGTCTGTCTCTGCCGGGCGTAAGCGGCGTTACCGACCGTCCGATGCGCGTTATTGTGGAGGCTCAGGACCGATACGGCAATACAATTATCGTCAAGGGTGAAGGACTCAAGGCACGCGCATTGTGCCACGAAATTGACCATCTTAACGGCATACTGTTCACATCACATGTCATTAGAAACTGCGAGGAATAGGTGACAATGAAACTCATTTTTATGGGCACACCCGATTTCGCCGTGCCGTGTCTTGAATCACTAATCGCCGCCGGACATGAGGTTTGCGCTGTGTTTACTCAGCCCGACAAACCGAAAGGCCGCTCTCAAACGCTGACTCCGCCGCCGGTAAAGGTGTACGCCAATAAAGCGAACATACCGGTCTATCAGCCTGCTTCGCTAAAGGGCGGTGCGGCCGACCGACTGATAGCGTCGTTTAACGCCGACGCCGCCGTTGTTGTGGCATATGGCAAAATCATACCCGCGAGCACCCTTAAACTGACGCGGCTCGGATTTGTCAATGTGCATGCGTCACTGCTTCCTAAGTATCGCGGCGCCGCGCCCATTCAGTGGGCAATTGTTGACGGCGACGAGCAAACCGGCGTTACAACCATGCTTATTGACGAGGGACTCGACACCGGCGACATGCTTGAGACGGCCGTAACGCCCATCGACCCAGATGAGCACTGCGAGGCCCTTCATGACCGCCTGTCGGCTCTCGGTGCAGAACTGATACTTACAACTTTATCAGGGCTTGACGCGGGAACGCTCACGCCGGTTAAACAAAATGACGCTGAAGCGACATATGCAAAAATCATTTCCAAGGAAATGGCCCATATCGACTGGAGCAGTTCTGCGCGTCAAATTCACAATTTAGTGCGCGGATTTGACCCGTGGCCGGTTGCATATTCAGCACTCAACGGGCGCAGACTTAAGGTGTACGACACGGCGGTTTGCAGTGGCTGCGGCGAGCCGGGCACGGTAATTGATAACGACGGACGGCTTGTTGTCGCCTGCGGTGACGGCTCGATTGAACTGCTGAGCGTCCAACTTGAGGGCTCGCGGCGAATGAGCGCGGCCGACATGCTGCGCGGCAATCATATTGATATCGGTTATAAGTTTTAGGAGTTGATTGATATGCCGATGTATTATTACGGCGGCTACAGTTATTTTTTATACATGTTATATATGCTGCCCGGCCTGATTGTTGCTATTTGGGCTCAGGCAAAGGTTAAATCGGCCTATTCAAAGTACAGCCGAGTGCCCAATTTGCGCGGCATAACGGGTGCAATGGCGGCCGAGGCGGTGCTGATGGCATCAGGCGTCAGTGCGGTAGCCATTCGCCGTGTCAGCGGTGAAATGACCGACCACTACAATCCCGCCGACAACACTATTTATCTGTCTGACGGCGTTTATGACAGCACATCTATCGCGGCGGTCGGCATTGCCGCGCACGAAGCCGGACATGCCGTGCAGTATGCAGAGAATTACGGGCCGATTAAGTTTCGCATGGCCATTGTGCCGGTGTGCAATTTCGGCTCGCGCTTTGGGATACCGATTGCCTTTATCGGAGCCCTTTTAAGCATAATGGAACTGGTTTGGGTGGGCATCATTCTGTTTGGATTGACACTGCTTTTCCAGTTGGTCACACTGCCTGTCGAGTTCAACGCCAGCCGCCGCGCACTGTCTGCAATTAACAACGGCGGACTGCTGACCGGCGATGAGGCACACGGTGCAAAATCGGTACTTTCTGCGGCCGCTATGACATATGTCGCCGCAATGCTTCAGTCGATGCTTTCATTTTTGTATTTCTTCATGCGGTTTATCGGCAACAACCGCAACAAACGATGACCGCCAGAGCCGCCGCCGTTAATGCTCTTTCACGAGTTATGGACGGCGGCTATTCTCAATTGGTGCTCGACGGCGTGCTGAAATCGGGCGGCTTGTCTACCGAGGACAGAGCCTTTTGCGCCGCGCTGACATACGGCGTGCTGGACAGATGCATCACCATAGATTATATTATCAGAAAAATCAGCGCAAAGCGCGCATCACAACTTGAGAGTACAGTCGCCAATTCACTGCGCATCGGCATATATCAGTTGCTGTTTATGGATAAAATCCCCGCCTTTGCCGCGATAAATGAATCGGTAAATATCGCAAAGGCAGCGGCAGGGGAGGCGGCCGGTGGATTTGTAAATGCCGTTTTGCGCAAGGCCGCCGGCTTTGATTTGAGCGACTTGCCGGACGGCCGCAGTGAATATGACCTTAGTGTGCGCTACTCGTGCACGCCGTGGATTGTACATAGGCTGTGTACCGACCTCGGGGTAGATAAATGCGAGAGCACACTGCGCCGTTTTCTGTCCACGCCCGATATATATGCCCGAGTTAATACCACCATTACTACAGCGTCGGCCGTTGCAAAGAGCATCAACAGTCAATTGGGCTGTGATGGTGCGAGCATTGTTAATGAACGGTGTATCAAACTGACCGGTACCGGCAATATCGAGCAATTGGACGCCTATAAAAACGGACTTTTCCATGTTCAGGATTTGTCATCACAGGCGTGCGCCGATGCTGTCCACGCGGCTGAGGACATGAAGGTACTGGATGTGTGCGCCGCGCCGGGCGGCAAGAGTTTCACCTTGGCAGAAAACATGAACGGCCGCGGCTCGGTTGTGGCGTGTGACTTGCACCCCCATCGCGTCAAATTGATATCCGACGGTCGCGCAGGCTCCACCTTGACAATGTCACAGCATCGTTAAACGATGCTGCAGTTTACAATCAGTCACTCGGCAGTTTCGACCGCGTTCTCTGCGATGTTCCGTGCTCAGGGCTTGGAATAATCGGCCGAAAGCCCGATATCAAATTCAAAAAAGAGGCTGAAATCGCATCTCTGCCGCAAATACAGAGCGAGATTTTGAACACATCTGTTCAATACTGTGCCGTCGGCGGCACGGTGACATACTCGACATGTACTCTGCTTCGTGCCGAGAACAACGAGGTGTTCGACCGATTTTTGGCCGAGCACGGTAATTTTGAGCCACTGCCGATATTTGACGGTGACTACTGCAAGACTTTTCTGTATGAAACCGACCAAACCGACGGTTTTTTTGTGGCATCGGCGAAAAGGGTTAGGTGATTACTGTGGACAAACTGGATATAAAATCAATGAATATACCCGAAATAGAGCGGCTGTTGTCCGACCTCGGACAGCCCGCATTCAGAGCAAAACAGGTGTTTGACTGGCTTCAGTCGAAATGCGTCCGCTCATTTGACGAGATGACCAATCTGCCGGCATCTCTGCGCGCAAAACTGAATGATTTGTGCTATATTGCCGACTGCGATATCGAGTGCCGCTTTGAATCGAAACTGGACGAAACGGTCAAGTATCTGTTTCGCCTGTACGACGGCCAATTTATCGAGAGCGTGCTGATGAAATATCACCACGGATACTCCATCTGCATTTCCACTCAGGTTGGCTGTCGCATGGGATGTCGATTTTGCGCCTCAACAATGGACGGCCTGTCCCGCAGTCTGACAGCGTCCGAGATGCTCTCTCAGATAATGGCGGCACAGCGAGACCGCGGCATTCGGATATCCAACATAGTGCTCATGGGCATGGGCGAGCCGATGGATAACTTTGATAATGTTATGCGGTTTTTGGAACTTGTCAGCGACGATAATGGGCTAAATATAGGTATGCGCCACATATCGCTGAGCACCTGCGGACATGTCGACGGCATTTACCGACTGCTTGAGCGCAATCTGCAACTGACACTGTCAATATCGCTTCATGCGCCGAATGACGCCATACGCTCGACCATGATGCCGATAAACAACCGCTGGTCAGTGGATGAACTCATGGCCGCCTGCCGCGACTACACCGAGCAAACACACCGACGGATTTCGTTTGAATATGCCATGATAAAAGGCGTCAACGACAGCGATGAGTGTGCACGGGAGTTGGCTGAGCGACTGCACGGCATGCTTTGCCATGTCAATCTTATACCTGCCAACGAAGTGCGCGGCCGCGAATATGTACGTTCCGACAGGGTATATCAATTCTGCGAACTGCTGTGTAAATTCGGCATAAATGCCACGGTTCGGCGCACATTGGGAGCCGATATTTCCGCCAGTTGCGGCCAACTCAGACAGCGCCGCGAAAATGATAACAAAACTGTTACTTTAAAAAACGGTTAAAATGTGGTAAAATACAGTTGTGTCCCATAGTAAGGGAGGTAATAGCATTGAGAATAGTCAGCAAAACAGATATCGGAAAGGTGCGTCGCTCAAATCAGGACTCATATTCATCGGGGGAGTTACCCGGCGGCGTTGCTTGGGCGGTCGTCTGCGACGGTATGGGAGGCGCCAACGGCGGCAATGTTGCCAGTGCCACGGCGGTTAAGGTAATTTCGGAGCACATTTCTTCATCATACCGCGAGGGAATGGGGTCAAATTCGGTGCGAATGATGCTTGAGTCGGCCATCTCCGCCGCCAACATAAGCGTGTTTGACATGGCTCAGTCGGTCGATACTTTGGCCGGCATGGGCACGACGGTTGTGTCGGTGGTGATACTTGACAACATCGCTCACATCGCGCACGCCGGTGATTCACGCGCCTATCTGATAACCGGTGACAGTATTGAGCAAATCACGCGCGACCACTCGGTCGTTCAGAGTTTGGTTGAAAACGGCACGCTGACCACCGATGAAGCCAAGGTTTACCCTGGCAAAAATGTCATTACCCGAGCGCTGGGTGTGGACGAGCGCATCATCGTTGACTACAACGAAGTACCTCTTGAGAAACATGACTCAATACTGATATGCACCGATGGCTTGACCAACTATTTGGACAATGAGGATATCCTATCTGTGACAAAGAATAACAACTTTTACGAATATCCCGACAAACTCATTAAGTTGGCCAACACTAACGGCGGCGGCGACAACATAACCGTTGTCATTATGTCGCTGTAACGGAGGAATAGTATGGATAAGTTTTTAGGAAAGCGCCTTGACGGCAGATACGAGATTCAGGATATTATAGGCATCGGCGGAATGGCCGTTGTTTACAAAGCGTACGATAATATCGAAAATAAGGTTGTCGCCGTCAAAATTCTTAAAGAGGAATACGGCACAAACAATGAATTTCTGCGCCGATTCAAAAACGAGTCAAAGGCCGTATCTGTGCTCAATCACCCGAATATTGTCAAAATTTACGATGTCAGTTTCGGGGATAATTTCCAGTACATTGTCATGGAGTACATCGACGGCATCACACTGAAAGAATACATCGCCCGGCAGGGTGTATTAACATGGAAAGAAGCGGTGTTTTTCACCGTCCAGATACTGCATGCGCTGCAGCACGCCCACGATAAAGGTATCGTACACCGCGATGTCAAGCCGCAGAATATACTTATGCTGCGCGACGGCACCATCAAGGTGACCGACTTCGGCATTGCACGTTTTGCACGCAGTGACGAGCACACCATTACTGACAAGGCTATCGGCTCTGTGCACTATATCAGCCCGGAGCAGGCACGCGGTGACACTATTGATGAAAAGGCCGATTTGTACTCGGTCGGCGTACTGCTGTATGAAATGCTCACCGGCTCACTGCCGTTCCAGGCTGACAGTGCTGTCAGCGTGGCAATTATGCAGATGCAAATCGACGCTAAGCCTCCGCGCGAGATAAATCCCGACATACCGGTCGGACTGGAGCAGATTACCATGCGCGCCATGCGCAAAAATCCCAACAAGCGCTATTTGTCAGATTCTGAAATGCTCCGTGACCTCGAGGAGTTCAAACGCAACCCGAGCGTAGTGTTTAATTATGACACCTTCGACTTCGCGTCGATTGACGACAGTCCCACAAGATATGTTGATACACGCGCTGTGGCGGCGGCAACCGCCGCGAGCAAAATCGACCAACTGTACGGAACCGCAACTAACAATACCGTTGACGAGTTTGACAGTTTATCAGGCAGCAATGCCTCTGATGACGAAGACGATGACGAGGAGAAAAAGCGCTCATCGTTAATTCCGGCGCTGGCGGCAGTGGCCGTGGCTTTGTTTGTCATTTTGGCCGGCTTTGGCACATTTGTACTCATCAAGGCGTTTGGCGGCAAAACCGGCGACATAACCTGCCCGAGTGTAATCGGTCAGGACTACCTCGAGGCCACCGAGAAGTACAGCGATTCGGTCGAACTGGTTGTAAAGGAATGGCGCTTCAACGACGAGTACAAATACGGCCAGATAATTGAACAGCAGTACGACCCCGGCAAGTCTCTCAAAAAGGGCTCGCAGGTCAACATCATCGTCAGCAAAGGTGTTCAGACCTTCAATATTCCCGATGTTTACGGTATGACCAGTGCAAAGGCCAAACAAACTCTTGAGGAATACGGTCTCAATACAGCGTTCAATATAATCCACGAAACAAGCGAGACCATTGAAAAAGATATTGTTATCAAGACCGACCCGCAGCACGGCGCGTTGGTAACAGCCGACACGGTTATCAGCATTTATGTCAGCGCCGGCAAACCGACTGTTTACACAACCGTTCCGTCGGTGACAAATATCAAACTTGACCTTGCCAAGGAGATGCTTGAGCGCAGCCGCTTGAAGGTTGGCTCGATTGTACGCGAGGACAGCGACATGCCCGAGGGCTTTGTTTTGACGCAGAGCATCAAGGCAGGCTCTTCGGTGGGCGAATACTCGTCGGTCGATTTGGTGGTCAGCACCGGCGTTGAGCCAACCGAATACAAAATTGACATCACCGTTGTCAAACCGTCCAATTACCCAGACAAAGCCTATGCCGTTGTAGCCGAGTTGAACACATCCTCCGGCAGTAAGTCCAAGCAAACCCAGACCAACAAAACCGGCGTGACAAGTTTCAAATTCTCATTCAAGACGACATCCGAGAAATGCACAATTTATGTAACTCTGGATGGACATTCCTATCAGGAATACAGTGTCAACCGAGGCATTGCCACATTGACAGACGAAAAAACACTTGTCTTTGATGAGTCATCTTCGGATGATTGAGGTAATAAATGAGCGATTTCAGCGGCAGAATAGTAAAGGCATTATCCGGATTTTACTATGTAGAAAAAGATAATAGAATTATTGAATGCAGGGCACGGGGTATCTTTCGCAAGAGAGGCGCTCCGCCTCTTGTTGGCGATATTGCCGCTGTCACAATGAGCGGTGACAGCGGTGTCATTGACGCTGTGCATGAGCGTAAAAGCGCCTTTGTGCGCCCGCCGCTTGCAAATATCGACCGGCTTTACATCGTTTCCTCCTTTTCATCGCCTGAGCCCAACGCATTTATCATCGACAAATTGACCGTTACCGCCGAGAGGGCATCGGTCGAGCCGGTCATTGTATTTAACAAATGCGACACCGGCAATTTTGATAGGTGGAAGTCAATTTATGAGCACGCCGGCTTCAGGGTGTTCGTTGTCTCTGCCGCGAGCGGTGAGGGCATTGAAGGGCTAAAAGCGGACATGAGCGGCTGTTTTTGTGCATTTACCGGCAACTCGGGTGTGGGCAAATCGAGCCTGATAAACGCCATTGCTCCTGAATTGGGACTGCAAACCGGCCAACTCAGTGACAAACTCGGGCGCGGACGCCATACCACCAGACACACGCAAATGTATCCTGTCGGCAGCGGGTATATTGCCGACACGCCGGGATTTGCCACCGTTGAATGTGAACATATCGACAAGCACCAACTGGTGCAGTATTTCAGGGATATTGCCGAACACGGCGACAGGTGCCGCTTTACCGGCTGTTCGCACACCGCCGAGGCGGGGTGTGCCGTCAGGTCGGCGGTTGATAACGGGCAAATTGAGCCGACGAGGTATATGAGTTATTGCCGACTGTATGATGAATGTGCATCTGTAAATGAATGGGATTTGAACAAAAGAAAATGAGAGCGATTTTATTAGCAGGCGCGCCGATTACCGACTATGACTGCATTTTGAAAATGATTAGAAGTGACGATTTCATCGCATGTGCCGATTCCGGACTCACACATGCGGCAAAGATGGGATTGCATGTCAGTTTGGCAGTAGGTGACTTTGACTCATTCAGCGGCAAGGTCAATGCCGATGAGATAATAACTCTGCCGTGTAAAAAAGATGACACCGACGCCATGGCGCTGGCTCGGCTGTTGGTCGACCGTGGTTTTGACGAGGTGCTCATGCTCGGCTGTAGCGGCGCGCGGCTTGACCACACGCTCGGCGCAATATCGGTTTTGCTCTATCTGCGCGAGCAGGGGATACGGGTGTCAATGAGCGACGAGCGTCACACGGTATATGCCGTAATGAATGAATCAGTATGCCATCCCATCGGCGTCGGCAACACCTTTTCGCTCCTTCCGTTTGCGTGCGGCAGGGCAGAGGGAGTCAGCGTCAGCGGCGCTGAATACGCGCTCGAAAATGCGGTAATCACAGCCGATTATCCCATTGGCGTGAGCAATGTTGCGACCGATGAAAAAGTGAAAATTTCGGTCAAAAAGGGCACTTTGTTGCTGATAACGGCTAAAGATTAACATTTTTTTATCTCCTGCGTATATTGGTAATAGGCGTAGGGGAGGTGCTCTGTATGAGAAATAAGCGCAGAAAAAGGTGCTGGACAGCATCATCGGTTGTCGCGGTGGCATTTGTATTTGGCCTGTTTGCCGCATTTTGCTTGCCGACGGCGTGTCTAATTGCTGTGTTGGCCATTTCGGTTCTGCTGCTCGGCATCTCCTGTGCCAAATACTGAGATTATGGGGAGTTGGCACTGATGCAAGTGGTAGTTGTGAAAAGTCCAAAGGCGCTCAGAGGAATACTGCGAGTGATTTTCGGCATAAAAAACAAGAAAAACTCATAATACATAAAAATCGGTCTGCATATGTAGGCCGATTTTTATGTATTAAGCAGAAATCTTCACGATGACTTTATTGACATTTTTGAAAAAGCGTGTTAACATATCATCGTGGATGAAATAATACACTGCACCTAAACGAAACGGAGATTTGATATGAGTAATTATTTGATTATGTCCGATTCAGGATGCGACATTTGTCCTGAACTGCTGGCCGAATGGGGCGTAAAACAGATTCAAATGAGTTTCATGTTTGAAAACGCTCAGTTTGACGATAAGAATAACTTAAAAGGCTTTTACGACTGCATGCGTCAGGGCGGCATTGCCAAAACCGCGGCAATTAACCCCGACACATTTTATAATGAATTTAAATCAGTCTTAACCGACGGACTCGACATTCTGTATCTCGCATTTTCATCGGGGCTCAGCACTACATGCAACTCGGCCAAAATTGCCGCAGAGGAACTGGCCGAGGAATTTCCCGACAGAAAGATTGCCATAGTCGATTCGCTGTGCGCTTCTGCCGGTCAGGGTATGTTAATTTATCTGGTCAATCAGAAAAGAAATGAGTACGACTCGGTTGACCAATTGGCCGCATATGCCGAGAGTATCAAGATGAATATCTGCCACTGGTTTACGGTAGACGACCTGGTTTATCTCAAAAGGGGCGGACGAGTCAGCCCGACCGTCGCATTTGTAGGCGGTGTGCTTGGAATCAAGCCGGTCCTTCATGTTGATAATGAAGGTCATCTGATTAGCGTGTCTAAGGTTCGCGGCCGCGCAGCATCCATAGCCGCACTGGCCAAAAAATACGGCGAATTGGCTCAAGATACCGCCGGAGGCACTGTT
>JAQXHB010000034.1 GCA_029007015.1 Bacillota bacterium
CCGTCGGTCGAGCGATAAATAGAGTCACCGCCAAAGGTAAGTATGATATTTTCGTTAGTCGGGTGATAGGTGAATATGCGCTGGCGTGATGAGTACGGAGCCCAGAGATTGGTAGATGTATCTATCGTAGACTCTGTCCAAGTTTTGCCGCCGTCGGTCGAGAAAAAAAAATTGGTTGAATAGTCGGTATTGCCGCTACCTGAAATCCAACTTGCAGTCAAGGCGTCATTTTGCATGACCATGTAATCGGGATTAGTAGGACTAACCTCAAGATATGTGAAGTTTTTGTATCCTTTGGGAGACGCAGCGGGCATACCGGCATTGGTTGTAATCCTTTCATAATTATTACCGTTGTCGGTCGACTTATACAGACCTTTTTCAGTCATGGCGTACACATTATTTTCATAGCCCTCGGTGTTGATAATACAAAGGCTGTTCACAGTAACGTCAGATATATATAAGTATTTAATAGTTTTAACCGACCATGTTTTGCCGCCGTCGGTAGACTTGTAAATCTTGCCGCCCACAGCAACATACAGGTTGCCGTTTGAGTCAATCTCAAGCCAGCCGCCTGCATACTGCTCGGTGCCCTCAACATATTTCCATGTTTTGCCGCCGTCGGTTGATTTGAACAAACCGATATCAGTGACACCGGTAGCCTCCTTATAGGCATCAGTCTCTTTTGCGCGCAGCCAATAAACAACACTGCAACCGTTGTCAGTACCGGACAGCGGTGAACTGGTCACATCAAAAGCGATTTGCTCGCGGTAGTCATGAGAGCGAGAAAGGCGGGTTTCGTACTTTCTGCTCCATGTCTCGCCGTGGTCGGTGGAGAGAAATACGCCGGTGCTGATATCACTGGAACCAATCAGTATTACGCGCGCGGAGTTTCTGGGGTCTGCGGCAATGCAAACTGCGCCCTGAGTGCTCAGGCCGATAGATGACGGCTCCCAGTTGACACCGCCGTCCGTAGAACGGTAGACGCCGCCGACATCGGTGCCCATGTAAGCATATTTGCCGTCGACCGGATCATATTCGATCCAATTGGGCCACTGACAGCCCTCACCGCCGGTGTATCCGTTGTCGAGAATTGCCTGATTGACCATCGGTACAGCCTTCCAGTAATCGGTCGACAGCCAGCAATCAGTAGTGGCAGGACGGTTGATTTCGTTTATCAGTTTTGCGATATCGCTAATGGTAGCCGACAGTTTTTCAGCAATAAAGGAGGACAAGTCGCTCAAAGAACAATAGTAAACCTTTGCGCTGTCGCCGCCGTACTCACTGACAGCAGTAGACATAGTTGTGGCATAATCAGCGTCCGAACTGCCGCCATTGGTAACGATGATAGAGGCCAGATTGTGAGCCGCTCTAACCTTATCAAGGAGCGTCTTTACATCGGCTTTGGTAGCACTGTTGTCATTGATGCTAATGACGACAAAGTCGGGCTTGGCGTCACCGCCGTTATAAGTAACAGTAAACTTTGTCGCTGTGATGACATCGTACTTGGCACCGAGTGCACTTGCGGTACCCGATGCGGCCGAATCATCGCCCACAAAGCGAATATACAGTGAAGCGTCTGCTGCACCCTGCATAGAAACAGCACCGGCATATGTGCTGACGATGCAGGTTGTAAACACAGTCAGTATCATGCACAGACTGAGAACAGCCGCAATGCCCCGTTTCATCATTGATTTCATAAAATAAGTCCTCCTATTTATCGCCGCAACATAGTAAAATTGCAGCATGTTTCTTGGTAATTGTACCATTAATTGTTGCAAAGTGCAATAATAATATGTCATATTTGGGAAAATGTTTAAAAGTTGTTTAACATATCATTCACAATTATCCGGCGTTTTGCGCAGCCGCTTTTTCAAGCACGCCATAGGCAATTTTACCCAGTTCGGTCAGAGGGATGTCGCTTTGGTCAATATGGCTTATTCCGACCGGCACAGCGTAGGGCATCAGTTCTCTGCGGCAATAATCGAGCACATCTCTGCTGTCGGCATCGCCGGTGAAATACAGATACACCCCACTCCCCCGCGTTGCATGAGGTACCGGCACCGCAATGACTTTGCCGACTCCGTCACACTCACCGACAACCTTTTCAACCGCATCGGCAAAGACAGTGTGGCCGGACACTTTAATCAATCGGCGCATGCGGCGCTCAAAGTAAAGTCGGCCGTTATTCATATGGCCGATGTCACCTGTTCTGAGCCACATTTTACCGTCGGCAAAGACAGCAGGCGTAAATGTCTTATCAGCAGTAAATGCGCGCGACATCATACCGGCTGAATGTACGCAAATCTCACCCGATACGCCGTCGGGCAGTGGCGTGTCATCACCCTCGCCGCAGACCATGACCTCATTATTGTCAAACGGCAAGCCGACCGACCCATCGAAAGATACATCACGCTCAACGGTAATGGGACAGCACTCGCTCATGCCGTAGCCCGGGCAAAGTACGCCGGTGCCGCCGCCGACACGCATAAGTCGGTCAAACGCCTGCTTGACACCCTCGGGTAATACATCTCCGCCGACAAAGCCGGTGCGAAAGCGCGATGTATCAAGTCGGCCGGAGTCGATTAGGCGGCAAAATCGCTTGTTATCGACCAGCCGTTTGAACACAGTCGGTACGGCAGGAATAAATGTCGGCATTTTTTGCCTCAACTGGCTGACAATGGTAGAAATATGAAAAAACGGCATGAGTCGGCAACAACACCCAACCATAATAGGTGTATTGACCGAGACGATGAGACCGTATGCGTGATAGCACGGCAATATGGCGTACATATCGGCGTCGCCGGGCAACGGTTGCTCACTCTGCATGCAATAGATTGCCGATGCAATCATTGATTTGTTAGTGTGAACGACCGCCTTACACTCACCCGATGTGCCGCTGCTGAATATAATTGCGGCGTCGGCATCGTCATTGGCCGACACAGGCGGGATATTCTCGCTCACAGCTATACTGCCGAGACTTACTGCCCCCCTCAGTCGCCCGTGTTTGACAATCCGTCCCGCGCAACCGAATTTGAAGCGGATGGGCAAATCGGCAAAGAGCGGCACCTTGATGACAGTCACATTATCGAGTGAATTGGCCGCCGCGGCCGACAACTCAGTGCAAAACAGCAGCCTACACTCGGTCAGTGTGAGTTGCTCGCGCAACTCACGCTTGCTGGCTTTGGGGCTTATCATGACCGCCACCGCACCGATACGGTTGAGAGCATATAACAAGTGGAGCATTTGCGGTGAATTGACCAGACAAAGTCCTACTCTATCGCCGGATTTTACACCCAATGTTGCCAGTTTCCCCGATGTTATGTCAACCGACTTGCGCAGACTGCCGTAACTATGGCAGTGACCAAAATAGCGATATGCCGGTCTGTCAGGCTGTTCGTCGGCCCACTTGGAAAGCGTTTGATACAGTGTCACATATCTCACCTCACTGAAAAAGGCGGCGCTGATGCACCGCCAATTTACTATTCCCTAATCATGCGGATAATACCCATCGGCGTCTGCTCATGAGACTGTCCGAGAGGATTATCCTTTAATATTTTAACCATCAAATCCTTGTCAATGGATTTGTCAGAAACGCCGAGTATATTGCCGCCGATATCGTTTATGTCGGTGATGATGACCGGCATGCCGATTGCGGACGATACCTCAGCCGCAACCTCATTTGGTGCGGCGGGTGCCAGCGACACGCAGTGATTGTACGGCGGCAGGGTGCAGTCGCACGGGCCGTCGATGGAGCGTGCCTTCTCACCTGCGACGATGTAAAACCAACCGCGCTTGCCAATAAGTTTGCCAAATGCCGACACGGCGGCCGCAAACAAAATGCGCAGTGTGCCGCACTCGCGGAT
>JAQXHB010000035.1 GCA_029007015.1 Bacillota bacterium
GCCGAGTCCCTCAGCATGATGTTGCACAGGTCGCAGGTGACATCGGTGGCATAAACCTTGCCGGTAAATCCGTCTTTATACAGCCGCGGCAGCATACCCGAATGGTCGATGTGCGCGTGGGTGACAAAGACAGCCTCGATTTGATTGGCGGCTACGGGCAGAGGGACATTTTGAAAAACATTGCGCCCTTGCTCCATGCCGAAGTCGACCAAAAAATATCTTTCGTTAACTTCCAAAAGGGTGCAACTGCCGGTAACTTCATGAGTAGCACCGATAAACTGAATTTTCACAACCTATGCCTCCTTCTTATAAATATAGCCCTACATTTTACTATTATATCACATATTCTTGCAAATAATAGTAAAATTTTAAAACAAAATTTGAACAAATAACGGAGCCGTGTGACAGATTGAGGGCGACTCATGAGAGCCGCCCTCTTTTTTGCAGATATGTTTAGTTTTCGTCCTGACCGCTGCAGTCGATGTACTCGATGTATCGGCAGTTGCTCAAGCGGCTCCTCTCGGTCATGCAGTCGCACACCGCGTCGCGCAGTTGCACCGCCCTCTGTCGCTCGGAACGGTCGGCGTCGGCCTCAAACGGCCCGTCAATGTAAACGGTAGCGAGCGGCCGCGAGCCCAATCGCCGCTTTTGGTAGGTTGCGGTCATGCAGAAAACCGGCTTGCCGAACTTGACCGGATACTTAAACGGCGCGTCGGTAAAGGGACGGATAAATGTGCAGTAATCCCACACATGCGCCTCAGGATATATCACGACGCACTTGTTTTGCTCCAGTCGGTGCTCGACCGCCGAGGTAAACTGCCTCATTCCGCTCAAACTGTCGGGCAGGGGCAGTGCGCCCAAATAGGGCAAAATTTTGCCGATGACCGGCAGTGTCATGTTTGCAGGGCTGACGACGGTGTATATGCGTTTCGGAAAGCAGGCGAGCGCCGGTATAAAGACATCTCCGACCGGTTGAGTGTGATTTCCGTACACAAAGCAGCCGGTACCCTTTGCCGCTTTTAACTTCTCAGCGCCCTTGATGCGAACATGCAAGAACAGTCGGCAGTAAACCACCGCAACCATCAGCGCCACGCCGTATATAACGGCCGACAGGGCGCGCGATACCCAGTCGGTGCGCACCCATTTGTAATCCTCCGGCAGAGAATATCCTTCACCGCCATTGTAAAAGTCGTCGGTCAGACTGCTGAAGCGCCGCACCCTCTTTTTCATCACTGTACCTCCGGCATATCGCCCAGCCAGCCGGCGATATCCTCGCGCTCAAAATCATATCCCAGCGGCTTGCCGTACGCCTGCTCGTAGGCCGCCTTTTTAAGTTGGTAATCACGCTCGGCCAGCGCAATGCTGTTGTCACGCACGCTCTTGTTGGGGTCGGAATAAAGCACACCGAGCACATGCAGAATGTACTTTACCTTTTTAAATCGGTCGGTATCGTTATCGTCCAAATCGACCATCTCGACAAAGCAAGACACAACCGGCGCATTCAGTTTGGCCGCGAAGTGATAGGCTCCGCGCTTGGGCGGACGGGGCTTGCGATAGTTAAACCACATCTCCTGCTCGGGATAGATGAGCACCGGTTCGCCGCGGCCGAGCAGTTCCGACAGTACCGATATAAAGTCGCGCTGCATGTAGTGCGGACTTACAGACAGCGGTATGACATCGGCGTAGTTCATCAAGAAGCCGATGACGCCCGGCATGGCCAGGTTGGTAACCTGACTGACGATGTTCAGCCGTTTTTGGCCGTACTGCTTTACCAGATGCCTGATGACTGTGTTCTCGACCGGGCTGAAGTGATTGCTGGTGATGATGGCGCCGTCGGGCAGGCTCGGCATATTCTCAAGCCCCACTATCTCGGTGTCGCGGTTGACCCAAAATGTCACCAGATTGGCCATTTGGCGGGCGACAAACGATTTCAGGCGAAAGGCGACCGTCTTTCTGCTTGCCAGATAGCGGTCGGTTATGCTGTTGCTCTGCTCATCGGTCAACACGGGGTCACCCATCTCGACCTTGCGGTAAAAGTCGCCCGACTCTGCGGCGCACCTGATATTGTCAATGACGGCCTCTCGGTTTTGTCCGATTATCATAGACGAATTTTTACCCCGCTTTCAGCCATTTTTTTGAAGGTGACTTCCTGCTCGGGAATGCTGTCGCCGCGGCTGAGCAAAAGTCCCATGCATTGGCTGTCTGACGCCTTCTGCTCGTCCGAATAACCGTCCTTGTAAGCCCTGATTTCATCATAGTATCCACTGTCCTCGGCATAGTGCCAAAAGAGGTCGCCGTACTGAATGTTGTCGTAGCACCACGGCTTGGCGAACAGGTTATAATGAATGAGTTTCGCCCTTTCAAGAGGGGGCTGTCCGTCATTCGGCATGGCGTCCCACTGCTCGTCAAGATAATGAATTTTGCCGTTGCATATGGCATTCAGATAGTCCTGGTCGGGTGCGATGCAGTCAAAATGGTAGGTGTTGAGCAGATTCAAAAAATGCTCGTCAAAGCGCACCTCGCGCAGTTTTTTCAGGTTCATGAGCAGTACGCCCGAGTTGATGTACTCGTGGCGGTCGACACCGACGGCATTTTCCATGTAGTTTGCCAGTTCCGGCACCTCGACGACCGACTTGTCGGCGCACGCGCCAATGAGGTTATCACCGATGTCGATGCCGTAAAGTTCCGCAACATCGCCGGTCAGTACAACATCGCTGTCGATGTAAACGCCCTTGTCATACTGCGGGAACATGGTCGCAATAAACAGTCGGAAGTAGATGGTCAGGGTGAAATAGTCACAGCGCAGTCGGTTGGACATGCGGTCGGTGATGCTCTCAAGCCCGCTCTGCATCGGTATGAAATCGACGGCAAAATGCTCTGTTTCAAGTGCTTTGAGCCTGCGCTTGTTCTCATCGCTCAAATCTTGATGCAGCACGATGGCCTTATATCTGTTGAGGGTCGATGAATTTTTTATGGCCGAGTTGAGTGCAACACTCAAAAAGGGCGCATAGCCATCGTCTATGGTAAAGAAAATCGGTATCTCTTTATTTATCATTTTATATCATCCTTAATTTCCAATTTTTATATTCATCAATAATCGCATCGTACTCGTGCAGTTTCAGCACGCTGTGCATACGCTCGGTGTCCCATGGCTTGACGCTGACCGTATGTATCCACGGAAAAAACCTGAAACTGGTGGAAAAGTGCTGAAAAACAGTGTCCTCTGCAAGTTTGTGCTGCTCGTTGTAACGCCGCTCGCAGATTTTTTTGCTGCTTGCCAACTTGTTGAGCGCCGATTGGTCGGGCATGAACATGCCCTTGTCGGCACAGCGCTCGCGGCACCGCCTAAACAACCCGCTTTGGCGTATTTTGGCCATGTTGAGCAGCAGCACGCCCGAATTGATGTAGTCGAATTTGAAAATATTTTTTTTGAAAAACCAGCGCCCGTAGTGGTCCAAAACGCCGCAAAACTCCTGCTCCTCGATATCCTGCGAGTAAAATTCGCCGCAGTCACTGCGGCACAGCACATCGTTATCAAGGTAGAGCAGACGGTCGGGCAGGCGGTCAACCAAATCGGCGTACAGCCTCAGCATACAGCAGGGCGTAAACCGCGTTTTCAAGTTTGCTGTCGGCGGCTGGGCGGCAAAAAGTTCGGTGATGTCAAACATCTCCGCCGAGTTGTCGGCGCCGTAACTTTTGACCATGCTGTCCAGTTTTTCGGCAAATTCGGGAGACAGAGCGGTGCACTCCCGTTGGTCGGTTTTGACCGACGCAGTCAGAATATACACATTTATGGGTTCTTTATTGTTTTTGAGCAGCGATATGACCGACATTATCACGCCGTCTGCGATGTTGCCGTCTCCGCAATAAAGTATGTTCATTTTTTCAACTCCCGCTAAATTTTATTTCTCTCTGACATCGTCGGCGCCCTCAAAGTAGATAGCCAGTGCGCCCGGCCCCAGGTGCGAGCCGGTCGCCGGCTCATGCTTGGTCAGCAGAAACTGCACCCTTGACAGTTTACTTTTTATAATCTGCATCAGGTACTCGGCGTCCTCCGCGCAGTCGGCGTGAGATATGCCGATTAACTGTGTGTTCTTTATCATGGAGACGCATTTGTCGGCCAACTCCTTGATGGCCGCTTTGCGTCCACGCACTTTGCCAATCGAAACTATCTTGCCTTCGGGACTGCCCTTGAGCAAGGGCTTGATGCCCAGCACCGAGCCGACCATTGCTCCGAGGCTCGACACGCGGCCGGTGCGCTTTAGATGGACGAGGTCATCGACTATAAATACCTGATATATGCGCTGGCGCAGTTTGGTCAGCCGCTTGGCCGTCTCCTGCAAATCCATGCCGTTTTCTCTGCACATTGCCGCGCGCAGAGCCAGCATGCCCTCGCCGAGCGACGCGCCGAGGCTGTCGACCAAGCATATCTCACGCTCGGGGTACTGCTCAAGCAGTTCCTCGCGGGCCATTTGAGCCGAGGCGAATGCTCCGCTGATGCCCGACGAAATGCCGATGAACAAAATATCCTGACCGGCTTGGAGCAGCGGCTCCATGTGCTCAATGTAACTGTGCGGAGATATCTGCGATGTGGTGACCGACACGCCGCGCCTGAGCATATTGTAGTATCCCTTATCGTCAAAACTATCCGGGTCGACGCACTCGCACTGCTTGCCGTCCATAAAGTAGGGCAGAGGTATCACGCTGATACCGTTTTGCTCCGCGAGTTGAGCGCCGAGGTTTGCGGATGAATCGGTTACAATTGCAAAACTCATAATAGGTGTGCTCCTTATTTGACAAGATGCACTTATTATAACCAACTGGCCTTCAAGAGACAACCTACCGCTCGGCTATACCTCTCGACCGATTGAAGTAGAGCAGTAGAGTTTAAAATCCACCACTCTACTGTCGGTAGAATGGTGGTTTTTTGCCTTATTTTATGCCGGTCTCCGAACTTTCATCGGCAACGCTGACCGACTTTGAGCCGGTTTATCTCGCTGCCGCAATCAATCGGCGCCGTGGGTTATTCAGCCGTTTGTTCGGGCTGTTCGTCAGAATTTTCTGCGGCATTTTCATCTGCCCCTACGGCAGGCGGCCGCTTGATAAACGACCACATCACTATGATGAACTGACCGAAACCGCCGAGCAAAAACAGCGACAGTGCATTTATGCCGGCCGGCAGCAGTGACAGATATATGCCCATTATAATCGACCACATCAAAAGTGAAATTATCAGGTAATTGCGGCGCCGGTTCATCCACACGCTGTTGAGCACAAGCCACACAATCGACGAAACCGGCATGGAATAAACGAAAACCAACCAGCGGTATACCGATGTGACGCCCGAAACCGACAGTATGACAAAAATCAGTATGGCGATTAGCCAGACCAACGCCACCGACACGCAGGTGATAACTGAGCGGTTGTAGTTGTTCTTCTTCGGCTCAATCTCTGCCGCAGGCTCCTCCTTGGGATGCTCCTCTGCAACGAGATAATCGAGCGTAACGCCGAAAATATTTGCAATCTCGGCCAGCGTGGCAATGTCGGGCAGTGCCTCGCCCCGCTCCCACTTTGACACGGCCTTATCCGAGTAATTGAGCCGCTCGGCAAATTCCAGTTGCGTCATGTGCGCACTCTGCCTGAGCGATGCAATGTTTTTTGAAACTGCCGCCTTTATATTATTCATTGCAGACCTCCGCGTCATAAAATCGTTATTTGATTTATTATAACACATATTTAATTTGATTTCTACTTTTTTCGTAATATTGTCGCTGAGCGGCTGTATGAGCGGCAAACGCTCACAGTATCCTTTGCAGGGCGTCCAGCGGCTGCTCACCGCGCCCCAGCCTGAGGGCGTAATGCGGCCGCTCGTCGCCGGGCACGACCGACAGCGCTCCGCCGGCCTTCTCGGCCAGCCGCGAAGCCAGTTCCATGTCGAGCGAGCGCGGGTACAGGCGCAGTGTGTCGCCGCTTTGCTCAATATCGGTGATGCCGTCGGCGGCCGCTTTGTTGCGCACCAGCGCCACCTGAATAAGCCCGCTCACCGGTGCCGGCGGCTCACCGAAGCGGTCGATAAGTTCGTCGGTCACATCGAGCGCGTCGTCGTCACTGCGTATATCGGCAATGCGGCGGTAAATTCCCAGCCGCGACTGCAAATCGGAAATGTAACTTTCCGGTATGTGCGCCGGAATTTGAATGTCCACCGTGCACTCGGCGGCCGCGGCAGATGCCTCGCCCTTTTCCTCGCTGATGGCGTCGCCGAGCAGACGGATATACATATCGTACCCGACCGAGTCCATGTGTCCGTGCTGTTCGCCGCCCAGCACATTGCCGGCGCCGCGCAGTTCAAGGTCGCGCATGGCTATCTTGAAGCCCGAGCCGAACTCGGTGAAATCACGAATGGCCGACAGCCGCGAGCGGGCAATTTCGGTCATCTCCTTGCCCGGTCGGTATGTCAGGTAAGCATAGGCGCGGCGCGACGAGCGACCGACTCGGCCGCGAAGTTGGTGAAGTTGCGCCAGCCCGAAGCGGTAGGCGTCCTCGATTATGAGGGTGTTGGCGTTGGGCACATCGACACCCGTCTCGATGATGGTGGTGCACACAAGCACATCTATCTCGCCGTCGATGAGCCGCCTCCAGACGGCGCTCAGTTGCTCCTCGCTCATTTTGCCGTGAGCCACGCCCACCGTACAGCCGTCAAGTTCTGCCGCCAGACGGTTGGCCACCGAATAGATACTCTCGACGCGGTTGTGCAGGTAGTAAACCTGTCCGCCTCGGCGCAACTCGCGCCTGATGGCCTCCAGTATCACGCCGCGGTCATACTGGAGCACATATGTCTGCACCGGCAGTCGGTCGCCGGGTGCCTCGTCTATCGATGACATATCGCGCAGACCGGACATGGCCATGTTCAGAGTGCGCGGTATCGGCGTAGCCGACAGCGTCAGCACATCAACCGTCGGCTTAATCTCCTTGAGCCGCTCCTTTTGCGCAACGCCGAATCGCTGTTCCTCGTCGATTATCAGCAGACCGAGGTCGCGAAATTTGATGTCATTGGATATCAGGCGGTGGGTGCCGATGATGAGATCGATTTCACCGCGCCTGATGTGCCGCAGTATGTCCTCCTGCTGTTTTGGGGTGCGGTAGCGCGAAAGCACCTCAACATTTACGGCCATGCCCTCCATGCGGCGCAGGGCGGTTTGGTAGTGCTGCCACGCCAATATGGTGGTCGGCACCAATATGGCGCACTGCTTGCCGTCAGCAATGCACTTGAAAGCGGCGCGCAGTGCCACCTCGGTTTTGCCGAAACCGACATCGCCGCACAGCAGTCGGTCCATCGGTACCGGACGCTCCATGTCGGCCTTAATCTCGTCAATACAGCGCAACTGGTCGTCGGTTTCGTCATACTCAAACCGACGCTCAAAATCGGCCGTCAGGTCGCTGTCGGGCGAAAAGGCATAGCCGGCAGTGTTCATGCGCTGGGAATAGAGCAGGGTGAGTTCCTTGGCAATGTCCTTGACCGCCGAGCGCACACGCGAGCGCGTTTTCTGCCACTCGGTGCCGCCCAGACGGTTTACCTTGACATGTCCCGTTTCGGTGTTGCCGATATACTTGGACACAAGGTCGAGTTGGGTTACCGGCACATACAGCACATCGGTTTTGGCGTACTTGATTTTAATGTAATCTTTAGCCACGCCGTCGACCGTCAGTCGCTCGATTCCGTCAAAAATGCCGATGCCGTGCGAAACATGCACAACATAGTCACCGCGGTGCAATTCATCGAGCGAATTTATCATCTCGTTTTTGCTTTTTTTGCGGCGCGGCTTAGAGCGCTGGGCCGATTGCTGGCCGCGCACTATCAGTGCAAACTTGGACATCGGGCACTCAAATCCCGCGCTCAGCGAGCCGCCCGTGACACATACACAGCCGGCCCTGACACCGTCCGGGCGCTCGGAATAGTATGCGGCCAGTCCGCTGTCGCACAGTTCATCGGCCAGATTGCGCGCGGCACGCTCGGTGCCGGCCATGACCGCCGTCGAATAGCCCATACCGATGAGCGGCCGTATATCGTCGACCAGTTGAGCCACCGAGCCGTTCCACTGGGTGGTCTGCCGCAGTGAGAGCGAATGTATGCTCTTTAGCGGGACGGGAAATGAGCCGTGGCCGAAGGTATCGAGAAAGACAGAATCGGCACGGCCGACGGCAGTCCAAAATTCGTCCTTGCCGACCGTGTAGCGCTCAAGATGGGCGCACAGCGAGCCGTCCTCAAAGGCAAATGCGATTTCCTCGCGCAGATTACCGAGCACCGCGTCCAGCCGCTCTCCGAGGGCCTCCGTTTCGCTGATGAATATGAGCCGCCCGCCGGCATAGTCGAGTACCGTTTCGGCATGCTCATATGCTAGCGGCAGATATTTGCCGACCGATGAGGGCATGACGCCGCCTGAGAGCCGCTCAAGGGTTTTGTTAATGCCGTCGGCGGCCGCGCTCTCCTCCGGCATGATGGCGCGCAAGCGCTCGGCCAACACCTCGGCCGAGTCAAAAAGCACTTCGCACGCAGGGCCTATTTGCAGACGGTCGATCGGGTCGGTACGCCGCTGGGTTATCGGGTCAAAGACTGCCAAAGAGTCGATGTCGTCACCCCAAAATTCGGTGCGCACCGGCACATCGCTGTTGGTGGGGAATATGTCCAGTATGCCGCCGCGCAGTGCGAATTGGCCGGCGCCGTCGACGGTGGCGGCGCGGGTGTATCCGGCCGCAGTCAGACGCGCACACAGCGACGGTATGTCGTAACTGCCGTCGGCTTCAAGGGTTATTGTATGCTCGGCAAGGGCACGGCGCGGCAGGGTCAGTTGCACTGCGGCCGCCACTGAGCAAAGGCAGACATCGCACTGACCGTCGGCCATGGCGGACAGCGCGGCAATGCGACGGTGCTCGTACTCATGGCTTGCACCGGACAGTTCGTGAAACTCAAAATCCTTTTGCGGATATAGGACGGCCCTCAGCCCCATGGCCGTCAAATCCTCACACAGCCGCGTGGCCTCGCCCTCGTCGGCGGTGATGACCAGCGCGCCGCGGCCGCTGTCCTCGATGAGCGTGCCAACCGTCAGCGCCTTGTGAATATGGCTCAGTCCGCTGACCGAGCAGGGCGTTTCGCCGCCAAACACTGCCGAGCGCAGTGATAAATAGTCGCCCTGCTGTCTGAGGGCGTTGCCAAATATGCCCATGGTATTACCTCTAATCAGTTAAATCGGTTCATGGCCTCGGACACTTTGCCTGCGACCATCAGTTGCACCGCGCCGCACGCATCCTCAAGCGCGCCGTCCAGCGCCGGTGTTTCGTCGGCGGTGAAGCGCGACAGCACCCAGTCGGCCAAATCATAGTCGGGCGTCGGCTTGTTGCCCACGCCCACCTTAACTCTGGCAAAGGCCTCGCCGCCGCACAGGGCAATGATATCTTTCAGCCCGTTGTGGCCGCCTGCCGACCCCTTTGAGCGTATGCGGATTTTGCCAACCGGCAGTGAAATGTCGTCGGCAATGACGATAATGCGCTCAAGCGGCACCTTGTAAAAGGAGGCGATGTCGCGCACCGCACGGCCGGAGTTGTTCATGTAGGTTTGCGGCTTGACCAACAGGCAGGACTTGCCCGAAACGGTGCACTTGCCGAATATGGCGTCAAACTTCATTTTCTCAAACCGACAGCCGACCTTGTCGCCCAGCCTGTCCACAGCCATGAAGCCGACATTGTGCCGAGTGCGGCTGTACTTTGACTCAGGATTGCCCAGCCCTACAATGATATATTCTATGCTTGATTTACCGAAAAACATACCCGTTCCTCCAACACACAACGGGGCGCAGGGCAGTTTGCCCCACACCATCGCATAATTTCTATATTTGATTCGGGCGGTCGAAATGGCGACCTCCCCTTTATATCATTATGCCAATATATGCGCCCGTTTGCAAGCAAAAGTTAAAAAAATTGCTCAAGCGGGGCGCTTTATGGATAAAATATACTAAAACGGTGGATTTATTTGTTTAAAATTTTTCATTTAACTTAATAATAATGGTGGAAATGTTCGTAAAAGTTTGTTATAATGTATCTGAGACAGTGTGAACAGTCTCCGCAAATTTGCTAATATTATTTAGGAGGTAAAAATAAAAATGAGCCACAAGTATGTTTATTTGTTCTCTGAGGGTAACGCTAACATGCGCGAACTGCTCGGAGGCAAGGGCGCCAATTTGGCAGAAATGACCGGTTTGGGTCTGCCCGTTCCGCAGGGTTTCACCATCTCGACCGAGGCTTGCACTCAGTACTATGAGGACGGCCGCAAGATAAATGATGAAATCCAGGCACAGATTATGGAGTACATCATCAAAATGGAGGAAATCACCGGCAAGAAGTTCGGTGACAAGGAAAATCCTCTGCTCGTATCGGTTCGTTCAGGTGCCCGCGCTTCCATGCCCGGCATGATGGACACCATTCTCAACCTCGGCCTTAACGAGGAGGTTGTTGAAGCCATCTCGGCTAAGTCCGGCAATCCCCGCTGGGCTTGGGACTGCTACCGCCGTTTCATCCAGATGTATTCGGATGTTGTTATGGAGGTTGGTAAGAAATACTTTGAGGAACTCATCGACGAGATGAAGGCCGCCAAGGGAGTTACTCAGGACGTCGACCTGACCGCCGAGGACCTCAAGACTTTGGCCGGCCAGTTCAAGGCTGAGTACAAGGCTAAAATCGGTTCAGACTTCCCCTCTGACCCCAAGGAGCAGCTCATGGGCGCCGTCGAGGCCGTTTTCCGTTCTTGGGACAACCCGCGTGCAAATGTTTACCGTCGTGACAACGACATTCCTTATTCTTGGGGTACTGCTGTTAACGTCCAGATGATGGCCTTCGGCAACATGGGCGACAACTGCGGCACCGGCGTTGCTTTCACCCGCGACCCCGCCACCGGCGAGAAGGGCCTCATGGGCGAGTTCTTGACCAACGCACAGGGCGAGGATGTTGTTGCAGGTGTTCGCACCCCCATGCCTATCGCAGAGATGGCCGACAAATTCCCGGCCGCTTTTGCTGAGTTCAACAAGGTTTGCGCCATTCTTGAGGACCACTACCGTGACATGCAGGATATGGAGTTCACCGTCGAGGACGGCAAACTTTATATGCTGCAGACCCGTAACGGTAAGCGCACCGCCAAGGCCGCTCTGAAAATCGCTTGCGACCTCGTTGACGAGGGCATGATTGATGAGAAGCAGGCCGTCGCTATGATCGACCCCCGCAACCTCGATACTCTGCTGCACCCGCAGTTTGACCAAAAGGCTCTGAAGGCCGCTACACCGGCCGGCAAGGGTCTGGGCGCTTCGCCCGGTGCCGCTTGCGGTAAGGTTGTATTTACAGCCGAGGACGCCGAGGCGTGGAATGCCCGCGGCGAGAAGGTTGTTCTTGTCCGTCTTGAGACCTCTCCCGAGGACATTACCGGCATGAAGGCTTCGCAAGGCATACTGACCGTTCGCGGCGGTATGACTTCTCACGCCGCCGTTGTTGCCCGCGGCATGGGCACCTGCTGTGTTTCCGGCTGCGGAGACATCGTAATGGACGAGGAGAACAAGAAGTTCACCTTGGCCGGCAAGACCTATCACGAAGGTGATTACATCTCGATTGACGGCTCTACCGGTAATATCTATGACGGCATAATCCCCACCGTTGATGCTGAAATCGCCGGCGAGTTCGGCCGCATCATGGACTGGGCTGACAAATACAGAACCCTCAAGGTTCGCACCAACGCCGACACTCCCGCCGACGCTAAGAAGGCCCGCGAGTTGGGCGCCGAGGGTATCGGCCTTTGCCGTACCGAGCACATGTTCTTCGAGGCTGAGCGTATCGCCGCTTTCCGCGAGATGATTTGTGCCGACACCGTCAAGGAGCGCGAAACTGCTCTTGACAAGATTCTGCCCTATCAGCAGGGCGACTTCGAGAAGTTGTATGAGGCTCTCGAGGGCAACCCCGTTTGCATCCGCTTCCTCGACCCGCCGCTCCATGAGTTCGTTCCCACCGAGGAGGATGACATCGCCGCTTTGGCTAAGGCACAGGGCAAGACGGTTGAGCAGATTAAGAATATCATCACCGGCCTGCACGAGTTCAACCCGATGATGGGTCACCGTGGCTGCCGTCTGGCTGTTACCTATCCGGAAATCGCCAAGATGCAGACCAAGGCTGTCATCCGTGCCGCCATCAATGTTAAGAAGGCTCACCCCGACTGGAATATCGTTCCCGAGATTATGATTCCTCTGACCGGTGAGGTTAAGGAACTTAAGTATGTTAAGGACATCGTCGTCGCTACTGCCGACGCCGAAATCGCCGCCGCAGGCGCTGACCTCAAGTATGAGGTTGGTACCATGATGGAGATTCCGCGCGCCTGCCTGACCGCTGACGAGATTGCCAAAGAGGCTGAATTCTTCTGCTTCGGTACCAATGACCTGACCCAGATGACCTTCGGCTTCAGCCGTGACGACGCCGGCAAGTTCCTCGGCGCCTACTACGATGCCAAGATTTACGAGAACGATCCGTTTGCCAAACTCGACCAGACCGGCGTTGGCAAACTGATGGATATGGCCGTCACCATGGGCAAGGCTACCCGCCCGACCATTCACTGCGGTCTCTGCGGTGAGCACGGCGGCGACCCCGTATCGGTTGAGTTCTGCCACAAGATTGGCCTCGACTATGTATCATGCTCACCCTTCCGCGTGCCGATTGCTCGCCTCGCCGCAGCACAGGCCGCAATTAAAGACTCGCGGAATTAAGCAAAAAAGCCAGTAATATCAAGGGTTTTCAGCATCGAAAACTGATGAAAAAACGGCTTCAAAAATTAGGCTTTCTCGCCTGAAATAAGTCCTACAAACGGGTATCTGTTCATTTCTTGATCAGATACCCGTTATTTTTTTATCTTTTTTTATTGCACCTCATCGTTCTGATGTGGTGCTTTTTTGTTTCACTGGAGGTGTCTATGAAAAAAATTTTTCAACTTTTTTTGATTTACCCGCACATTTTGGCCTTTCTCGCTGGCTACTCTTTGAGGGACAAAAAACCTCGATGCACTTTGACAACTAAATACACATTCATCAGGTACGTTCCTGTGCGGGAGCGAGAGCTCCAGCCGAATGAAGGTGCGCCAAGACCCTCCTGCCCATCCGGGTTATAACGGAAAGCAAGGTGGCGAGCGTTTCCGAACCATTCTGAAATATCCGAC
>JAQXHB010000036.1 GCA_029007015.1 Bacillota bacterium
CATCTTACTGCCGAAAGCGAGAAACATTACCGCCAGAGCAAAGGCGGCGGAGCAAAAGGCGTCGCGGCCGATGAATTTTATCGACAACTCCCTGACAGCAACGGTCAGGGCCGCGCCGAACATAGGCAGCCAGTAGGGCGCTGACGCCGGACAAAAGAGGGCAATGCTCAGCGCCGCGCTGACGCAATAGAGGTCGGCGGCGCACATGTTTCGGCGGCGGACATAGCAAAAAATCAGTTTTACCAGCAGAGCGGCGACAACCGACGCCAGACACATCATTATAACGCGCGCACCGTAGTAGTAGATGGCAACAAGTATGAGTGGCAGCATGGCAACAACGGTGTCAATGCAAAACATCATGGCCGACATACTGCGCTTTTTATTATCTGCAATGCTGCTGTTCAAAAAACTTCAACTCCTTGCCGCGGACACAGTGGGCGCCCATGCGGACTTTGGCATAATATGTAATGAGCGGACGGTAAATTATAACAGCCTTTTATTTCCGCTTGAATAGGTCGCAATTCTATTGTTATATAAATATATACAAAAGTTTTAAGTGAGGATTACCGCGTTGAATATGACATTTGAGACGCCGCGGCGGCTGAGAATAGAACTGAACAAAGCCGACCTTGTGCAACTGGATATTACATACGACCAAATAGACTACCGCGACAGCCACACGCGAGAGGTGCTCTCCGACCTGCTTGGCCGCGTAGGTGCAAAGGACACCTTCGGCTCCCGAGCAGACCGCACACTTATCGAGGTCTATCCGACCGACGGCGGCGGCTGTGTTATCTACTTCACCGCCCTGCAAATGGGCGAGGATGAACGGCCGCCGCGTATGCGCAAACTGATACTTGAGCCGACCGTTTTTCGCATCGGGACGGCGGGCGATGTGCTGTCGGCACTGGCGGCGCTCAAAGCGGCCGGCGCGCGGCCGGTAAGGTGCGAGTTGTACCAAAGCGACGACGGATACCGGCTGGTATCGGCCTGTTCATCGGCCGACAAAACGAGCGAGCCGATTTTGTACGAATACGGTACGGTGGTCGGCCGCGGCAGCATATACAGCAGCGCGACCGCCGAGCACGGCAAACTGATTTCGGCCGACGCTCTCGGTGAAATCGGTCGGTTTTTAAACTGATGCGGCGGCGCGCAGTTGGGCCACGGCGGCCGTCATATCGGGCGCGTTGAACAACTGACTGCCGGCCACCAAAATGTCGGCGCCGGCGCCGGCGGCCAACGGTGCCGTCTGCAGGTTGATACCGCCGTCGACCTGCAGTTCAACCGACAGACCGCGTCGGGTGATTTCGTCGCGCAGGGCGGCCAGTTTGTCGGTGGCAGAGGGTATGTACGACTGCCCGCCAAAGCCCGGCTCGACCGACATCACCAGCACCATATCCACCTCGTCGAGCAGGTCAAATACCGCCTCGGCCGGAGTGGCCGGCTTGATGGAAACGGCCGCCTTGACGCCGTGAGCGTGTATGTCGCGCAGGGTGGCGCGCACATCGCACTCACTTTCAAAGTGAATGGTGATGCGCTCGGCATTTTTGGCAAAGCGGTCAATGTAATTTTGCGGGCGGGTAATCATCAGGTGCACATCAAGCGGCATGTCGGTGCGCTTGGCGATGGAGTCGATGACCGGAAAACCGATGGAGATGTTGGGCACAAATACGCCATCCATCACATCGATGTGCAGCATTTCGACTCCGGCGGCATCGAGCTGGTCGATTGCCTCCCCCAGGCGGGTGAAATCGGCTGTAAGTATTGACGGCGAGATTTTGACCATTTTCTATTCCTCCAAGTTGAATTGCAAAATATATAATTATTGTATATAAAATCGGGCGAAAAGTCAATGTTACGGCCGCAATTTTTGCCGCTTGGCATGGCAAAAGCGGGCGCGCGCACGAAACAGGCAACTGTTTTGCGGCGCATAAGACCGCCCGAGCGGCACATAATAGGCTGTGTAAGCAAAAAATGTGTAAAATTTTGCTTGACAAACTCGGCAAATCGGCTATAATAGTATAGTGTCGATGAGGAATAGTGTAACGGTAGCACGACAGACTCTGACTCTGTTTGTTGGGGTTCGAATCCCTATTCCTCAGCCAAACGAAAAAGTCGCTTAAGTTCACTTAAGCGGCTTTTTTGTTTGTATTATTCATTATTCATTTCTTCAATATTCATTAAAGCGACTTTTTCAAATGAATAATGAATATTGAAGTCGCTTGCGCTAATGAATAGTGAATAATTGAATATTTTTGCTATAACATAAATTAATGGGTGTGCTTAAATGAAAGAAAGCATATTGATAGATAAGTCCATTGCTTTTGCAGCAAGAATTGTAAAACTGCAGCGTCATTTAATAAAAAATTTGAAAATTTTTAACCCGTATCTTAATTGCCACCACAAGCCAAAGCCCCAAGGACGATGAGTTCTTGGGGCTTTACTTATTCAGTTATTGCGGCTCTGCCGCTTTTGTGCTATAATAAAGAAAATCAATGTATTTGAAAGGGAATTTATTATGAAAATTCTTGAAATCGACTACGATTATTATTACTATCCTCAAAATATTTCTTGCATTGACGATTTTATTAAATACGCGAATGAAAATTACAATTCGTTTATCAAATTAACGAGATTTGAAACTGAAAATTGTGCCTTTCCGTATTTTATTGGCGAAGAAACTAAAGAAGTATATGTTAATATTGCCACTATGGATAAAATCGCAGAAGCGGAAGTAACAGTTCTTTGTCGTTTGGATTATGATATTCGTCTTGATCAGGTTGTAAAAAAGAAATGTGTTGACTGCATTCACTACGAAGAAGATTCTGAAGGCGATAATCTTAAAGGACACCGTGAAAAGATATCCCTTGATGGTGAATGTTACGGATATGAAAAGAAATAATAAAGGGAATCCACACTTTTCAGGTGCATTTTATTCGTGTCATTAAGTTCAAACATTCCAAACGGAAATCCGTCTCGTAAGAGAGCGGATTTTTCGTTTTCTATTCAATGTGCCCTTTGCGGCTGCACCGAAATACTACTGCAAAACGGCCGCTGAAATCAACACAAAACCGAAATGATGTTGTTCCGGTTTCCTTCGATAACGGTTATAATGAGACTGTCGGGCGGGGCTCGCAAGGCGTCCGCGCGGCATAATCGATTATCGGAGGGCTAAATCATGAACACTGACAAAATTTATGCAGAGGCCATCGCCAACCAATATGCGCCCAAAAACACCTCAAAGGTTGTCGCGCTGAAAAAACTGGACAGAAAGGCGAAAAGCCCCGCAAATATTTTCGCTTACACCTTCGGCATAGCCATGGCGCTGGTGCTGGGAACGGGCATGTGTCTGGCCATGCAGGTCATCGGCAGTGGGTCGGCCGCCTCGGTGGCACTCGGCATAATTATCGGCAGCGTCGGCATTGTCGGCGTGTGCATCAACTACCCCATCTACAAGAAACTGTTTGAACACGGCAAGCGGAAATACGCATTTGAGATTATCCAGTTGGCAAAAGAAATCAGCGAAACCGCAGAATAAAACGAAAGGAGACGGTACTCCTTGACCAGATCGGAGAGCAAATATTTTAACACCGCCCTCATGATGGATGAGGCGCTGATAGCACTGCTTGAAGAAAAGGATTTTGAATACATCTCGGTCAAAGAAATCTGCGCGCGGGCGGGGGTCAACCGCTCCACCTTCTATCTGCACTACGAAACGGTTGCCGATTTGCTGAGCGAGGCCATGGAATACAACATCCGGCAGTTCCGAGAGCAGTTTTCGGTCACGGCCGAGCAATTTATTCCGACCATCGACAGCGCGCCGCTCAGCGACCTGATGCTGGTAAATTCAGACAACCTGCACCTCTACCTGACCTTCATAAAAGAGCACAAATCGCTCTACAACGCCGTATTCAAGAATCCGGCATGCATGCAGGTCGACCGGCAGTTTGAGCAGACAACCGAAAATGTGCTCGTGCCCATCATGTCGCGCTTTCATATTCCGCAGAAGGAGCAAAAATACCGGATTGGATTTTACATTCACGGTTGTATGGCCGTCATTCGGGAATGGATAAAGCAAAACTGCGATGACGCGGTCGAGGACATCGCGCGCATCCTGATTGCGTGCATCTACCCCGCAGATGAACAACCGAATCATACGCTCGGGGAACAGAAGCATGGATGAAAAAATAAAGCAATTTGCCAAAATGCACAGACAGAACTATTTGCTCACAACGGTCACTTTTTCTATGTTCTCCATTTTGACAGGGTTTATATTTACGGTATATAACGGTGTGCTTGGGGCGGTGTTCCGCTCGCTGTGGAGTGGCTCAATCTGCGTCTATTACCTGATGCTGACAGGTATTCGCGCCACTGTTGTTTATTCACAGTTCAGGGAGATGCTGCTACACCGCGAGCGTCGCGCCGCCCACCGGCGAAAGGTCTACATCGCCACGCACATGGCGCTGATACTGATGAACATATCGCTGATTGTCCCCGCCGCAGTAATGGTCGCGGGCGGACGCAGTTACACATACGGGCTGATACCGGCCATCGCAATGGCCGCTTACACTACCTACCGCATCACAATGAGCATAGTGCACTTCAAGCGGTCAAGGCGCAGCAGCAACATACTTACAGCCGAACTAAGGACGCTCAACATGATAGATTCGCTCGTTGCGGTGCTGACACTGCAAAACGCGCTGATTATCGCAAACGGCGGCATGAACGGCAGTATGCAAACGCTGTCGGCGTGGACGAGCGCAGGCATACTATTTGTCATTGTGGTCATAACCGTTTGCTCGCTTTTGCTGATTCGGCCAAAGCCGCCTGCTCGACAGGCAAAATAAAAGCACCTCTGTTTTTTTACGAAAGCAGAGGTGCTTTTATGTTATCAAATGAACAGTTCCGGTATAAAGTACAGCAATGTCAGCATTATCACGCCGGCCGTGACCACGCCGATGGCAATGGTCGGCAAACTCTTGCGCAGGCGAATATCCATGATGCTGGCCACCAGAGCGCCCGTCCAGGCGCCGGTACCCGGCAGTGGAATGGACACGAGCAGCCACAAGCCGAGCATCTCATACCGCCGCACCTTTTCGCTGTTTTTCTCAGCCCTGCGCATGCACCAGTCGACCGCCTTGCTGAGCAAAGGTATGCGACTGCGGCGCATCCACGCAAATATTTTGCGTATGAACAGCAGTATAAACGGTATCGGCAACATATTGCCGATAAACGAGAGAGAGAAGCCCATCAGCCAGTTCATATCGTATGCGCGGGCGGCGATAATTCCGCCGCGTATCTCCGAGACGGGCAACATGGACAGAAAAAACACGACGCCCTCATCCGACAATATTGTTTGTAAAAAGTTTTGTATTGCTTGACTCATTTACTCTATCAATCCTCCGAACTTGACGGTACGGATGAACCGACAGGCAAATCGGCGGTAATATAATCGCTCAGCATCGGGTCCCCGGTGCTTTGGGTCAGCGACTCATCGGCCGTTTCGCTGGCGCGGATTTTGCGCGCAACCACGACAACATTCTTGCCCGACTCGGTCTTGCTCGGGGCGATTAGC
>JAQXHB010000037.1 GCA_029007015.1 Bacillota bacterium
TTTTCCATAACTGTGCCGGTGAACAGATGGGTATCCTGAAGCACCATCGCAATGTTTCGCCGCAGTGTGTCGCGCCCGATGTCGCGTACGTCGGTGCCGTCTATGGTGATACTGCCGTCGTCTATGTCGTAAAAGCGGTTGAGCAGGTTGGTGATGGTTGTTTTGCCGGCGCCTGTCGAGCCGACAAAGGCAATTTTCTGCCCCGGCTCGGCGTACAGCGAGATGTTGCGCAGTACCGTTTTGTCGGGGTTGTAGCCGAATGTGACATTTTTGAGTTCCACTCGGCCGCGAATTACAGGTGCCGTATCGGTATTCTCGCCGTCGGCCCCCTCGGGCTCGGTGTCCATCACGGCGAATACCCGCTCGGCACCGGCCAGCGCCGAGAAGATGGTGGTCATCTGCATCGACAGCGAGTTGATGGGCTGGCTGAACTGGCGGGCAAAGTTGACGAATATGGCCAGACCGCCGACATCAAAGCCGCGGAATATGCACAGCAGTCCGCCGATGCCGGCTGTCAGAGCGTAACTGACCTGAGACAAATTGCCCATTACCGGCCCCATTATTCCGCCCCAGAACTGGGCGCCTACCTGCTTGTCGCGCAAATCCTCGTTGAGGGCGGTGAACTCGCTTATGCACTCGTCCTCGTGGTTGAATACCTTGACCACCTTCTGACCTGATACCGACTCTTCAACATAGCCGTTGACCGCGCCGAGCGCCGCCTGCTGTGCTGAGTAATACTTGCGGCTCTTGCCGGCCAGGAAGGACCCGCCAAAGGCAAACAGCGGTGTAAAGCAGACGGTGATGAGTGATAGCCAAATGTTGGTGTAAAGCATCATCGCAAATGTGCCGACGAGGGTTATCGCGCCTGAGATGAGCGAGGTTATCGACTGATCGAGCATGGTGCCGATGTTGTCGACATCGTTGGTAAAGCGGCTCATTATCTCGCCGGTGTTGTTGTTGTCAAAGTAGCGCAGCGGCAGGCCTTGCAGTTTTGCAAACAGATCGCCGCGTATGCGCTCGATGGCCGTTTGCGAAATTTTCATCATCAGGCGGCTCTGTATGAATGTAAGGATGACGCCGCACAGGTATACACCGACAAGCACCAGCAGTATCTGCACAAGGTAGATAAGCCTGTCGGCGGCCGGCGTTGCGGCGTCGGCCACATTGTTGATGATGCCGCGCAGCATGTATGAGCCGCAGAGTGATGTGCCGGTTGAGCAAACCATGCAGATAAGCACCAGCACCAGTTGCACTCTGTACTGCGAAATATAGCCCAGTATACGCTTGACGGTGGCCATTGTGTTTTTGGGCTTGCCGACGGCGCCGCGTGCACCGTCGCGCGAGCCTCTCGGGCCCGGCCCCATGGCAAAACCTTTTTTGTCGGGCGCGGTGCTGTTATAGCGCGCCCTGAGTTGTTCTATATTGCGTGCCATATCACTGCGCCTCCTTGTCCATTTGAGAGTAGTAGATTTCCTTGTATTCCCCGTTATCGCGCAGAAGTTGTTCATGCGTGCCGATGCCGGTTATCCGTCCGTCATCCATAACAACTATGCTGTCGGCATCCATGACAGAGGTGATGCGCTGGGCAATGATTATCTTTGTTGAGCCGGACAATTCGTTTTTGAAGGTTTGACGGATTTTGGCCTCGGTGGCGGTGTCAACCGCACTGGTGGAGTCATCCAAAATAAGTATTTTCGGCCGCTTGAGCAGTGCTCTGGCTATGCAAAGCCGCTGCTTCTGACCGCCCGATACATTGGTGCCGCCTTGGTCAAGCACCGTGTCATACCCGTCGGGGAATGACCGCACAAACCCGTCGGCCTGAGCATTGTCGGCCGCCGCCGATATCTCGCCGTCGGTCGCGTCAGCGTCACCCCAGCGCAGGTTTTCTGCAATGGTGCCTGAGAAAAGCAGATTTTTCTGCAGTACCATTCCCACACCGTCGCGCAGTTTGGTCAGGCTGTAATCGCGCGCATCTATGCCGTCAATGAGCACTTCACCTTGGTCGGCGTCGTATAGGCGGGGAATGAGCGAAACCAGAGTGGTTTTGCCGCAACCGGTCGAGCCGATAATGCCCACTGTTTGTCCGGCCTCGATGGTCAGGTTGATGTTGTCGAGCACCTTTTCCCGGCTGTTTTTGTAGTAGCGGAAAGATACATTTCTGAACTCAACGCGTCCGTCGGTTACCTCGGCATTTTTGAGGGAAGCGGTCTCGTCGGAAATGTCGATTTCCTCATCAAGCACCTCGCATATGCGGCGGCCGCTGGCCATGGCGCGTGAACTCTGCATGAATATCATCACGACCGACATCAGCGACATCAATATCTGATTGATGTAGTTGATAAACGCCGTCAGTTGACCGACGCCCATGGTGTTGCCGATTATCATTTTCGAGCCGAAGTAGAGCACCGCCACGGTGGTCAGGTTCATAAACAGCATCATGGCCGGCTGAATGAGTATCATCATGTTCATTGCCGACATGCCCGCTTTTTTGAGCTCGCTGTTGGCGCGTCCGAACTTGGATATTTCATGCTCCTGACGGACAAATGATTTTACCACGCGTATGTTCGTTATG
>JAQXHB010000038.1 GCA_029007015.1 Bacillota bacterium
TTGCTTTTTACAATTTGTCTCCGGGCTGAATGATAAAAAGGGAGGCTTCTGACGATGAATAATGAGTTTCTAATCGGTTGTAATTACTGGGCATCAAATGCGGGCACTGAGATGTGGCGTAATTTTGATGAGGATATAATCAGGGATGATTTGCGCATCCTGTCGGAACACGGCATAAAGTATATGCGAGTGTTCCCAAACTGGCGCGACTTTCAGCCGGTAGTGCCCGTGTGCGTTGCCGGACGGGTTGAGTGGCTGCTCGAGGGCGATATCTATCCGACCAACAAATACTATCTGGACGAGAAAATGCTCGATGAGTTTTCGCGTTTCTGCGATATTTGCGACGAGTTCGGCATCAAACTGGTGGTGGGACTGCTGACAGGCATGATGAGCGGCCGACTGTTTATCCCGACCGTGCTCAACGGCAAAAATCTGTTTTCAGACCCGCAGGCCCTTTTGCTTGAGGGCTACTTTGTCAGGGGTTTCATCAGAGCGATAAAGGACAAACCGGCCGTTTTCGCGTGGGACCTCGGCAACGAGTGCAACTACATGGCCGACACTGACAACCGCTTTGTTGCCGCCAGTTGGACGGCATATGTCGCCAACGCGGTCAGAGCCGAGGACCCCGACCGCCCGCTTTATTCGGGAATGTGCGGCATCGGCGCGCCTGACAGGGGCAGAGCATGGACAATTCATGATCAGGCTGAATACTGCGATATGCTCACCACCCATCCGTACCCCTATTTTGTTGACCATGTTTTCCGCGATAAATATGTCTCGCTCAGGACAACCATGCACGCTTCTTGCGAAACCAAGTACTACGCCGACCTCGGCGGCAAGCCTTGCTTTGTCGAGGAAATCGGCACACTCGGCCCCATGCTGTGCGACGATGAAATGGCCGAAAAATTTGCTCGGCTCAATTTCTTTTCGGGCTGGGCAAACGGCTCCAAAGGCATGATGTGGTGGTGCGCCAACGACCAGACCAAACTGCGCACATTGCCCTACACCCGCTGTATGTGCGAAACCGAACTGGGCATGATCACCGATTCGCGTCAGCCGAAACCGGTTCTCAAGCAGTTTAAGCGTTTCTCCGACTTCTTAAACGGCGTCGACTTTACACTGCCGAAATTGAAGGAGGACGCCGTCTGCGTGCTGTCGAGAGGTCAGGACCAGTGGGGCGTAGCGTACATGAGTTATGTGCTGGCAAAGCAGGCGGGCATGAATTTGCATTTCTCCTACATTTGCGACCAACTCCCCGAGTCGGATGTATATATGCTCCCGTCGGTCAAGGGCGACGGCGCTCTGCCGTTTGAGCAGTTCGATATTTTGAGACAGCGCGTGCAGGACGGAGCAACGCTGTATGTATCGCTTAACGGCACATTTATACGAGAGTATGAGCAGTTGTTCGGTTGGAAAATACGCATGACTGAGCAGTGCAATGACACAAACTCGCTCACCGTCGGCGGCAAGCAAATTCCGTTTACCCGCAGTTTTATCTACCATATTGAGCCGACCCGTGCAGAGGTTATTGCCGAAGATGAAATGGGCAACCCTGTCATCACAAAGGCCGCGTACGGCAAGGGTCAGGTTTACTTTGTCGGTTTCCCGCTTGAGGAAATGCTCATCGATGAGGACGGCGCCTTTGATAAGAACAGACACGAGATTTACGCCGAGATATTCAGCGATGTTATTTCGGCTCACCCCGTTGTCTGCGACAACTCTAATTTGGCCGTTACTCTGCACGAGGACGGTGAGTACCTCTACTGCATAATCGTCAACCACTCCGACCGCGCCGAAAGCACCAACATGACTGTCAAAGATGGCTTCACCCTTGACAAGGTAATCTACGGCAGTGCCGAGACTGTCGACGGCTACGACGCGAGCGTTCTGCGGTTCGCAAAGTAAGTTTCAATAAATAAAAGAGGTCTGAAAAGCCGAAAACATAAGGCTTTTCAGACCTCTTTTACTGTGTAAATCAGGCGCCGAAACTGCTGTGCGGTTTAGTCACGGTTCTCGACCCACGATAAGATTTTCTCGTGCAACTCAGGGTATGCCCTTTTAAAGCGGACGATGCCGCCTTCACGGGACAAAAAGCAGTGGTCGGACTCGGCGGTGAATACAACTTGACCGCTTTGCACATTGGTGACGGTGTATTCAAATTTGATACGGAATCCGTTGTACTCTTTAACGCCGACCGATATATCTACATCGTCGCCGTATGTAGTTGATTGCTTGTAGTCGCATCTGATGGACAATACGGGCGATATCAGCCCCATTTGCTCAAATTTCTCGTACGGACATCCCATCGTTTCAAGATAGTTTGTGCGCCCTTCCTCCATCCATCGAATGTAGTTTGAGTGGTGGGTAATCCCCATTTTGTCGGTCTCGTAGTATTGTACCCTGTGTCTGTATGAAACCATGAGTTACGCTCCTTTTTCATTGAAAAACCAGTCCCGACAGTTGTCAGGACTGGTGAAATAACCTTTCGGCGGTTAAACGGCCGAGGGATAGTTGATTTTCTTAACGCTGAAACGGTTAACGCCGAAGTTATTGAAGGTGACTTCCAACTTCTCGGACGCCTCCTCAACATCCTTTTCAAATTCATCGGCCTTGAGTATCGAGATGGTGCTGTCGTGATATGTCTCTGCGTAGTATGGGTCGGCGGTGATGTCCTTCTTAACCGCCAGCATGTAGCAGTCGTCAAATTCGAGCACGCTTATTTCGCCCGTTTTAAGTTCCTTGATTTTCTCCAAGCGGCCGGATGTGTCGCCGGCGGCTTCGCTGGCGAAAAGGGTAGCATACTTGTCCTGCGGCTTTGCGCTGTCGCTGTCAGCCTCGTCGGTGTCCTCGTCCTCGATATCAGAGCCGTTGTACTCAACATATATCTTGTCAAAACCCTCGCCGTTCTTCAGGCGCTTGGCGTAGCCTTCAAACTTCTCCTTGAGTTTCGCCTTTGCCTCGTCCGAAAGTTTCTTGCCGTCATCGTCGGTCAGCGAGCCGGTCAGCACATTGGCAATCTGGAAGTTGTCGGTCAGCCCCTCTTTGAGTTGGTCGGCCGTAAGCGCCTTGTCGCCGCCCTCGCTGTACAGAGTGGTGAGGATTTTATTCATCTTGTACTGGTTTACATAATATGTGGTATAACTATCCAACGACACTCCGTTATCCTCATAAAGGGTGCTGTAACCGTAATATGACCAGTAATAGTTGACCTGCTTATTAATGGTGGCGGTGTCATCATCGGTCAGTTCCAGACCCATGTCGTCAAAAGTCTTTTCAACATACATGTACTGCTTGGCCAACTCGCGTGCGCGGTCGCTGACCCAATCGGCAAACGACTTGTCACCGATTTTTTGCTTGTGGTAATTGACATCGGTGGTAGACGAACTGGCCTCCTCCAGCGCGTCGTAAATGGTGTTGCGCGCCTCGATGTCGGCGTTGATAAACATTGCCAGATAAACGCCGCTGGTTATTTCGTACTTGTCATCCAGTGTGGCTACCACTTCGCCGGCTTGATGGCAGGCGGTCAGCGATGCCAGCATCAGTATGGCAAGCAAAACTGCTGTAATTTTTTTGATTATTTTCATCAGAACATCCTCCAATAAAAGACGGTTAAGGTAATTATACAATATTTGCACAGAAAAGTCCAGCACTTATTCATTTTTTGTCGGCAGTAACACCCGAATTGCTCATTTCGCCCTGCGCGTCAAAAGCACGGCGCACTCAACATGCTCGATTCTCTAACAAGTAACGCATTTCGTATCCACTATACAAGGGAATGGTGAACACCGATTTTTGCCATAAAACGGGTATGTCGAATCAATACAAATGTCGAGTTGCCTTATTGCTTGTATAGGAAAATAGACTAATCCACATTACCTAAATTACAATTTCATTCTTCATCTGGCGCTTGTCCATCATGTGCCAACCATTTACATTCAGTTATTTCCATATTTGTAAATGTAGCCTTAAAAGATGAA
>JAQXHB010000039.1 GCA_029007015.1 Bacillota bacterium
AGCGCGCCCAACTGAATGACTGTGCCAACCGCGAGCAGTTGCGCGTCTACGGCGAACTTATCAAGGCCAATTTGGGCATGATTAAGAGCGGCGCGTCGCTGTGCGAGGTACCAAACTACTACGACCCAGAGTACAAAACGGTGCGCATACCGCTCAACCCGTCGCTCAGCCCGTCGCAGAACGCACAGCGCTACTTCAAGGAGTACAAAAAATCGTACACTGCCGAGCAGAAACTGACCGAGATGCTTGAGGCGGAGAGGGCAGAACTTGACTATTTGGACAGCGTGCAGGAGGAACTCAGCCGCGCCGACAGCGAGCGTGCGCTGGTCGAAATCCGTGACGAATTGGCGAGCGGCGGCTATATTCGTCAGCACGGTGACAACCGACGCCGACAGCAAAAATCACTGCCGCCGCTGCGATTTTTGTCCGATGACGGGTTCAATATTTATGTCGGCCGCAACAACCGCCAAAACGATGAACTGACCTTGCGCACGGCGGAGAAAAGCGATATTTGGCTGCACACAAAGGGCATACACGGTTCACACACGGTCATCGCCGCCCGCCGAGGTGAGGTGCCCGAGCGCACGCTCATGCAGGCGGCCATGTTGGCGGCCTATCATTCAAAGGGGCGTCAGTCGGGCGGCGTGCCGGTCGATTACTGCCCCATTCGTCAGGTGCACAAGCCCGGCGGAGCCAAACCGGGAATGGTCATTTATGACAACTATTCGACGATATATGTGACTCCCGACGCCGCCGAGGTTGAGCGACTGGCAGATTTATCGCGGGATATAAGCGAATAATGCTTGCAATAATGCGCGCGTTAGGATATAATGAACTTTAATAGGACATAGGAGGATTAAAAATGAACAATTTATATTTGCTGGCCGAGCAGGCCACCAATACCAATTCACAGAACAGTGTCGGCGCACTTATCAGCACCGCATTACCGCTTGTACTGCTTATAGCGCTCATGTACTTCATGCTCATCCGCCCCCAGCGCAAGAAGCAGAAGGAAGAGGAAAAGATGCGCAACGAGATGCAGGTTGGCGATGAGATAATCACCGTCGGCGGCATTTACGGCCGAGTTGTCTCCATTAAGGACGACAGCCTTGTTATCGAGTCATCGGGCGAGCGCAGCAAGATTCAGATTACCAAAACGGCCGTTGCCACCAACCTGACTGTGCACGATGCAACTCCCGAGAGCAAATAATTTCGCACCCAAACGGGCATAACCGAATAGCCTCCCGAATATGCTGTATAAACGGCCTGACGGGAGGTTATTTTTTATGCAAAGGCGCGGCGGCGACAGTGATTACATCAAACCCATAGTATTCGGCGTTATTGCAGGTGCGGCGGTTACATTTGCCGGACTGCTCATATTTGCGGTGATATTGACGGCAGGTGATATGTCGGACAGCGTGTCGGTGCCCTTTTCGCTGGTGTCGGCGGCGCTCGGAGCCCTCGCCGGCGGCTGGATATCGGCTCGGCTGTGCGGACGGCAGGGACTTGCGGTGGGCGCCGTTACGGGCGGTGTGTTGTTTCTGATAAATTTGCTGGCGTCGGTCGCGGCATCTGCCGGCGGAGTGACATCGCTCACGCTGGCAAAACTGGCTGTAATCGTGCTGTCGTCGGCGGTCGGCGGAGTGGCCGGCGTCAACAAGGCACACAAAAGAAAAATCAATTGAAAGAAGCCGCATATTGTGGTATAATTTTGCCATACACCTCGGTGTATGGCAGTATTTATAAAAAGGGTGAAGTTTATGACGCCTAACAAATTATCCACCATGACCGTTAAGGTCGGATTGCGTATGATTTTAAACCATCTGATGTGTCTTATAGTGTCGCTGTCGGTGCTCATCATTCTGCCAAATATCTACGGCGCGCTCATCGCGCAGGCGTGCAATCTGGGCATACTGCTGGTGATGTCATACACCTATGTGTGGCACATAGGCGATGATGACCGCAACAAGTTCAATTACGGCCACATCAAGCGCGACTTAAACCGCGGACTCAAGGCAGGGCTGATGGGCTATTCGCCGTTTTTGCTGACGGCGCTGGGATTACTGCTGTGTAAGGGCGGTGTCCTGCCGGCCGATTTCATCAAGTATTACCGCATGATAATGTCGCCGTTTATGCCGTTTAATCAGGTGATAATGCCCACCACGCTGACCGTCGCAGAGCAGAGTTGGGGGGCCGTCATTTTGTCGGCGCTGACCGCACTGATAGTGCCCATAGCGCTGTGGATTGCCTACCGCCTCGGATTTAACCGCATATCGTTTACCGATACGTTTTTTTACTCAAAAAAGCGCGGCAATGACCAATAATCAGACACAAACAACCGCTTTTGCCGGACAGACAAAGGCGGTTGTTTTTTGTGCAAATTATGTGTGTTTAAAACATATCGGCCAGCCGCTTGTCAGCCGCGGCCAAGTTTTTGATGCCGTCAAAGATGTTGTCGGCCGAAAAGGCATCCAAGTAGCGGTCGGCCTCAAGGGTCAGGTAGCCCTGATAATTTATTTTTTTGAGTGCCGCGACAACCTCGCCGAAGTCGATCGACATGGAAAAGGGAATTTGGTGCGAATCATGCCACCGGTCGTTGTCGTGAATGTGCAGTGCCTGCAAGCGGTCTCCGAGGGCGGTAATCATGGCCGCGGCACCTGAGCCTGAGCCGCGCATTTCCGCGTGCCCGATATCGAGGCAGGCGACAAAACAGCCGTCATCGACCGCGTCCAAGTGCTGTGTAAAACTCTCTGCGGTTGAGCAGGCGGCAAAGGACGACTGGTCCTTTTCGCCGTCCCAATTCCACATATTTTCGGCCGCAATTTTAACGCCGCACTCCTTGGCAAAGGGCAGCAGTTCGTGATACATTTCGGCGTTCTCCTGCGCCGATTTGTTGTTGTCGGGGTGAATTATGCAAATCTGCCCGCCGGCTTCTGCGGTGCACTCGATGGCTCGCTTAAAGTAGGAACGGATTTCGGGGCAGTAGGCGGGGAAAGGGGCGTGGGACTGATTGCAGGCGATGCCGTTGTCGTTGCCGATTTGTTTGAGCCGCCGCGCAAAGGCCAGGTAATTGTTCGACGCCAGCGGATGATTATTTTCGAGCAGGACTCGGTTTTTGTAGTCGTACCTGCACATTGCGAACATAGAAAAATCCCATGCGTCAAAGCCGGCTTTGGCTACATACTCAACCGCCTTTTCCTCACCGATTATCTTGGCCGCCGAGCCGATTTCGGTCGATGTTTTCATGATTATGCACCCTTTCTCTGCGATAACATGCGCCGTTATTTGCCTTTGTACCGTAGTGCGATTGATGGGCCCTTTGCACCCGATAAAACAACGGCAGCAAAATGATTGTATATTTTATTAAACCCAAGCGTACAGGGGGGCGTATTTAAATCACGCCGTCCAAATTCCGCTTTTCTTTCTAAGGGAGGTAGGTGTAACAGCAAATCTTTCTTTAAATATTTTATTAAAATGGCTGTAACTTGCGAAGCCGAGTTCTTCCGAAATATCTTCAGTAGGCTTTTGTGTAAAAACGATGCAGTTGTATGCCTTTTGAAGTCTTAACTCATTTATATACCGTTTCAGAGTCATATTAAAATGCTCCTTAATGAGCCTCGAGAGATGGTTTTGACTGTAATTCGAAAGTTCTGTAAAAGCCTCTATTCCTCTGTGTAAATTTTCGGTTTTTTTCATTTCGGTTATCGCATCGGCAAGGGATTTCGGCAGAGCGGTTTCCACCTCGGTGCTGTCTATATACGATTTTAAAAAACAGGACAGCAAGAATTTTAATTCATATTCTTTTTGGCTCAAAGCCAACTTTTCAAAATCGGCGCTTGTATATGGCCAAAGGCAAGATGCTGAATATGTTTTAGGCTCTGTCGATTTGCCGATTTCACCCAATAAGGAAGTATAATATACATTTGCAAGCAGTTCAAATTCGTGCCTTTGAACAGAAAGTGAAACGACAACCGTATCGGCGCTTTGATTTATAAAGCAATGCTTATCATGCGGGCGCAACAGAATGATGGAATTGGGGCAAAAATCCACTTCGCACCCGTTTATCAGTTGTGTTGCCTTGCCCTGCAAAAAGTATATTATTTCATAGAAATCATGAGAATGATAAATGTCGGTGAGCCTTCTGTTTTTCACATACTGAAAAATATAGTTGCTCTGAGTTCTATTATATATGCTTTTAAATTCATATAATACATCCGACATTTTATCTGCCTCACAAAATTTTTGCATTAAATTTTCTCATACTCATGTGCTAATTTTAGCATAGATAATCAGCCTTTTCAAGTACTATTACGGGGATTGCTTGCCGATAAAATGATTAAAAATCGCATTTTTACAGTGAGAAACTGAATTTACATTCAATCCCACGGCTGATATAATCAATTGAGCGTTTAAAATGAGAGGGTTTAATATGATTTATTTACTACTGTTTTCGATTGCGTTTGCCTCTTTGAACAGCGTACTGTTACATAAAGCAAAGATTACCCGAAATGATGTTTTTAAATTTAATTTTTTGTGTGCCGCCGTTTGGTGCGTAGTACTGTTTATTGCTAACGGATTTAAACTGCAGATAAACAACAGTGTACTCATTTGGGGCATTATATACGGCATAACCCAAACACTGTTCATTCTCTTTAAAACATTGGCCATGAACAGCGGCTCGGTTTCGATAACGACATTGGTCGGCAATTTTTCGCTGGTGATATCGGTTCTGTTTTGCTTCATTGTTTGGGGCGAAACGATATCGGCCTTAGATATAGTCGGTCTGGTTCTTTTGATGCTCGGAATTATTCTGTCTACCAATAAAGGGGCATCTAACGCCTCAAGCGCAAAATGGCCCTTGTACCTGATACTGTTTCTGATATTTGCGGCGGGAGTCGGCATTTCCTTCAAGGCTTTTTCAAAAACGGGCAATTCGGAATACGCCGGCGACATGATGATTGTGGCGGCCGTGGTTATGCTTATCGCTTATGCCGTCATATGCCTGTTGACAAAAAATCGCAATACCCCTGGCAGCGGTACGGTAAACAAAGAGTTTATTATATTCGCTCTGGTTTCGGGTGTTCTCAGTTGTATTTATAACCGTTTAAACATTTATCTTTCAGGCGCGTTAAATGCCGTTATATTCTTTCCGTCATTCAACGGCGGCGTTATAATGCTGTCCACATTATTAAGCGTTATTTTACTGAAAGAAAAACTCAGTTTAAAAACACTTATCGGTATTTTGCTCGGTGTTGCAGGTATATGCATTATCGGCATTTTATAAAAAGAAAAACAGGAGATGGCATTATGATTGAATTTGAGCACAAACTTCCCGCGATGAATATTGATGGGAAACATAACGGCACCTACAACAATATCGAACTTGGCTTTCCGTCTGTTTTAACCACCCTTGACCCAAAACTCGGGCTTTTTATCAGACAACTGCGCAACAGCATTAACAACGAAAGAGCCCTTCTGTTTATCGACGGTAAGACGCTGATGGTTAATAAAAACTGGATACGCGACTATGTTCATATAATGAAGGGCATGCGCCATTGGGAATATGCTTTGCTTCCCTTTTACGATTTTATACTTGAAACACAGCGCGAGGACGGTCAGTTCTATGAACTGATAAAGCAAATAGATGATGAGCATTGGAAATTGGTAAATGAGGATTGCCGCGTCTTTTATCCCGATGATAATCTGGCGCTTGTGAGACTCGAACTTGAAGCGGATATTGAATATCTTATGGTTGAGGGCGCTGTTTATATTTACAAGACAACGGGCGATGATGAGTGGCTTAAAAATGCCCTACCCAAACTGGAAAAGGGCATAAACTATATGACCTCTGATAAGAAGCGCTGGGACAGCGAGCGCGGACTGGTCAAGCGCCCCTTTACCATTGATACTTGGGATTTCAAAAACCACCCTGAAGGACAGGACGACAGAAGAATTTATTCCGATGAAAATATGTCAATAATGCACGGCGACAATTCCGGCGTGTATCAGGCCATGATTCAGTTGGCTTGGCTTAACCGCAGGCTGGGTAATGAAAATTCCGCCAAAGAATGGGAAAAACGCGCCGAAATTCTTCGCGAAAACATGTTTAAATACCTGTGGAACGGCAAATTCTTCATTCACCAACTTCACATCAATCACAACGGCCTTGACGATAAGGAGAACATACGCCTTTCGATGTCAAACACCTACGATATTAACCGCGGTGTTACCGAGCACGCTCAGTCCAAGAGCATAATCGAAGAATATATGGAAAGGCGCAAAACCACAAAGCATTTCGCTGAATGGTTTTCCATAGACCCGCCCTATGAGAAATTTGCCTGCTACGAGGAGGGCCATTATGTCAACGGAGCAATATCTCCGTTTGCGGCGGGCGAACTGGCCAAAGCGGCATTTAACAACGGCTTTGAGGAATACGGCTGGGACATCATTACGCGCTTTATGAAACTGCTTGAGCGCGACGGCGTTGCCTACTTTTTGTATTTCCCCGATTCTACTCCTCATCCCGACCTTGGCCCCTGCGCGTGGGGAGCGGCCTCCTTCATAAGCGCTGTTGACGAGGGACTGGCAGGAATCAATGACGCAGGCGTTAATTATGACGAAATATTCTTTGCGCCGAAATTCCCGGTTACGCCTTACACCGAACTGAGATACATAACAGGTTATGAGGTTTCGGGCGTAAAGGTTGATGTGCGCTATATCCTTACCGAGAAGGGTATGCGCTACGATGTTTACTCCCCGGCTAAAAAGATTGACGCGCATATACTTCTTCCGAGCGGAAAAATGTGCTCAAAACTGCTTGTCAACGGCAAAGAAACCGATTTTACAACTGAACAGATTGAAAAATCGACTTATGTTAACTTTGCTTCAGACGGAAAATCACACATGAGTTTTGAAGTGCTGTTTTAGACTGCGCAATGTATTTGCCGTCCCAGCTCCGCCGGAGTTTGAGTTGACCGGCACTTTACATCCCTCGGCAAAGGTGCTATAATACACCTGAGGTGAATGCTCATGATTGAATACAACTGTTCCGAAAACCGCATTGTCATCGGCAGAAATTCGACATTTTTGGCCATCGGTGTCGGCGCCGCGGTTATGGCTGTCGCCGGAATCAGGCTTATCGCCGGCCTACTGCCCCTCGAGCACGGATACACCGCCGCCGATGTTTTCGGAGTGATTTTTGCCTGCGTGTGGACATTGGTGGCCGTGGGAATGGGTGTCGCCGCTCTGTCCTCAAACAGCAAAATCACCTTAGACGACGAGGGGGTTACATCTGCCACTGTTTTTGCCAAAACCCGTATAACATGGGACGAGATAGCCGATTTCGGCCTCTCCTACTGCGGGCAGACCAAGAACGAGGGCAATACATATTACCTGTACTTTTCCAAACAACAGCAGCCGGTTAAAAACGAGTGCTCCAAACGGCTGAAAGGAAAGATGATAAAGGCCGTTATTATCGGTGACGGCTATGATGAGATGGTGGAAAAGGTAATTCCTTTTTGCGCCTCGCGGACAAAAACCGAGCCCTTTATCGGGCGAGATAAATTTCATTTACTATAATAAACTGACCGATTTGCAAAAAGGGCTGTCTCACTTTTTGGCGAGACAGCCCCTTGATTTTATTTATAAATAATCAATCTTCCAATATATTCAGCAAATCGGGGAACGGCTCAAGCGAGCGCTTCAAAATGCCGTGCATCTGCGCAATAGCAATGCCGTAATTGGTCACCGGCACCCCCTGCTCAGTGCAGTGCTCAAGGCGCGACTTCATCTCACGCTCATTGAGCATACAGCCGCCGCAGTGAATTACCAGAGCGTACTGCGACAAATCGTCGGGAAACTCAGTGCCCGATGTAAAGGAGAACGAGAGTTTTTTGCCGGTGTAGTCGTTAATCCAGCCGGGCAACTTGACCGTGCCGATGTCCTGACACTGGCGATGGTGGGTGCACCCCTCTGAAATCAAAACCTTGTCTCCGTCGCTGAGGCGGTCAAGTTTGGCCGCGCCGCCGATAACGGTGGCCAAATCGCCTTTGTACCTTGCAAAGAGAATGGAAAATGAAGTCAGTTCGACCGACGGCGGCACCACTTTGCTGACCGCACCAAATGCCTGCGAATCGGTGATAACGAGGCGCGGCGGTACATTCAGCGCCGCGAGTGCGCCCTCCAATTCGCTTTCGCGCACGACCATCGACAGCGCACCCGCCTCCAGCAGTTCGCGCAATGTTTGCTGCTGCGGCAAAATGAGTCTGCCTTTGGGCGCGGCCGAGTCAATGGGCGTAACCAATATGACGGTATCGCCCGACTCAATAAGGTCAGCGACAATCTTGCGGTCGTTTTCGGCCGCTTTTGCCATCGCGGCGATTTTCTCCTTGAGGGCGTGAATACCGGCGCCCGTCTCGGCGCTGACATAGATTTCACGCTCGGTTTCGGGCGGCAACTGCGGCAGTAAATCGGCCTTGTTGTAAACAATGACATAGGGCAGTTTGCGCTGTAAAAACAGTTCTACCAGTTCGCGGTCGGCCGCCTGCAACCCTTTTTGCGCATCAACCACCAAAACGGCAATGTCGGCCTGACGCAGAATTTGCCGCGCGCGTGCTACGCGCTGCTCACCCAGTTGACCCTCGTCATCAATTCCGGGGGTATCAATGATGACAACCGGCCCCATTGGTAGCAGTTCCATCGCCTTTTTGACAGGGTCGGTTGTGGTGCCCTTTACATCGGATACCACCGATAGCCGTTGTCCTGTTATGGCGTTGACCAGGCTGGATTTGCCTGCGTTGCGCAGACCGAAGAAGCCGATATGTACCCGCTCGGCCGAAACGGTGGCATTAAGACTCATTGCACTTCCTCCTCATTGTGACAACCTGCTCCGCCCCCATCAGAAACGGAAGTCGCGGCGGTTAGAGTTTTTGATCTGTTCGATATTCTCGGCGGCAATTGCGCGCACCTTGTCAGCGGGAATTTTGGCCAGTTCGCGCTCGATAAGTTCAAAGCCGACCTTTTTGGTCTCGTCGCTCGCGTAATCGACAAGGTATTCGCTGAGCGTCATCAGCGCGTTGGGGTGACAGCAGTTCAAAATCTGACCGTTCTTGCAAAGGGCCATAAAGCGGTCTCCCGTTCTGCCCTCGCGGTAACAAGCGGTGCAGAACGAGGGAATGAAGCCCATTTTCATCAGCCAATTGACCACTTCGTCTAAGGTTCTTTGGTCGGAAACATCAAACTGCTCTGAATCGTGTGGGCGTTCCTCCTCGGTGTATCCGCCGACCGAAGTACGCGACGCGCCGCTTATCTGCGAAATGCCCAGTTGAAGCGCTCTGCCTCGGACGGCCTCGCTCTCTCTGGTGGAGATGATCATGCCGGTGTACGGAACGGCAATGCGAATACATGCGATGATTTTTTCAAAAATCTCGTCGGGGATTCCGTTGTCAAACACATCTGGGTCGATGTCGTCGGCACGCTTCACACGCGGAACGCTGATGGTATGCGGCCCAACGCCGTGTACCGCCTCCAGGTGCTCGGCGTGCATCAAAAGGCCGGCAAACTCGTACTGATAGCGCTCAAGGCCGAACAGCACGCCTAAGCCCACATCGTCAATGCCTCCGTCCATGGCACGGTCCATCGCCTCGGTGTGATAGGCGTAGTCGTGCTTCGGACCGGTGGGGTGCAGTTCCAGATAACTCTCTTTATGATATGTTTCCT
>JAQXHB010000040.1 GCA_029007015.1 Bacillota bacterium
GGCTGAGATGTGTCCCTTTTCTTTGAGCCAATGTTCGAGAAAAATTACGACGAACATGGCCGTCATGACAAAGTCGAGACCCTCAGTGTTGAATGTCAGCAGGGAGCCGACCAGTCCGCCGATGGTGGAGCCGGAAAACCAGTAAAAGTGATTGAGCAGGGTGACAAAAAACATGAACCATCCCTTGTCCACGCCGCTTGGCACCTCGGCAGAGTAATTGATGGAAAAGGACTCGTCGCACAGGCCGAATATCAAATAAAACTTTTTCCAGCCGGTGCCCTTGAACTTGTCCAGCATGGATATGCCGTAGAACAGATGGCGCACCTGTATCATCAGCGTCACCGCGAGGGTTTGCAGCGGCGCAAAGGTGCTCATCAGCATGGACACGGCCAAAAATTCGAGCGAGCCGCCGAAAACGGTCAGGCTCATGACCGCCGGATACCAGAAACTGAAACCCGAGGTGTTCATATAAATGCCGTATGCCAGCCCTAAAAACCAAAAACTTGCAAAAACGGGCACAGTGTGCGGAAAGGCGGCTCGAAATGCGTTGCGCCGTATACTTTTGTTGTTCATTGTCGGACATTACTCTCCTTGTTTTTACAATCCAAGTGCAACGATATAATTGTTGATTATATCACAAATATCCGACTTCTTCAATCGCAAAAATAACAGCACAAACCGCCGTCAGTTATCGTCCAAATGCTCAATCAACCGACCGTTTTCGTCAATGGTTCCGTATGGGCCGACCATGGCGCAAAAGGCCCTTGCCAGCAGGGCCGAAATCGCGCTTTTAAACCGGTGCTTTTTCATGATAAATTCACCTCCCTCTATATTATTAGCGCAAAATGGGGCTTTTATGTCGGCACCGAATGTGTTACAATTAAAATAAAAAATTGATGGAGTGAACTGTATGCGCGACGATATTTGTACCATACCGGTCAGTGAGGGATTTGAACCAAAGGACGGCTGCCCATTGTGCCGCATGCGCGCCATTGCCGAAAAGCGAGTGATTACATATATCATGGGCGCCGCAATGATGGAGCCCGATATACGCATGAAAACCAATGAAATGGGATTTTGCAGTGACCACTACGCAATGATGCGCAAAGCCAACAACCGGCTTTCGCTGGCGCTTATGCTCGACAGTCACCTGACCGAAATCAAAGAGGACATACTCGGTGAGGGCAAAAAAATATTCAAGCAAAGCGACAAAAAGTGCGCATACAAGGCGGTGGAGTTGGAGCACACCTGTTTTGTCTGCGACAGGATGAATTACGGCATGGAGCATATGCTCGACACCGTTTACCGCGTTTATGAAAAGGAGCCGTCATTTCAGCAACTTTTCAGCGAGCAAACCGCACTGTGCCTGCCGCACTACGCTCTGCTGGTGAGCAACATACCCGACCGCATGGACAAAAAGGCGGCCGACCGCATGAAAAGCGCGGCACGCAAACTGGTCAGCGATTACGCCGATGAACTCAAGGCCGATGTCCGCCACTTTTGCGATATGTTCGATTACAGAAACAACGGCGAGGACGCTGACTGGGGCAATTCGCGCGATGCCATTGAGCGGACAATCGCCTTTTTGAACGGTGACTTGCCTGAGAGCAAGAAGAACAAAATCAGATGAGGCGCTATGAAAGACATTAAAACAAATGCCATGCGCATACTCGACCGCATGAAGATAAATTACACCGTCAACACCTATCAGTGCGATCAATTTGTCGACGGCGTTGCCGTTGCGGATATGCTCGGTCAGCCCTACGACCGTTCATTCAAAACGCTGGTTACCCGCGGGCACAGCGGCGAGATACGCGTCTTTGTACTGCCCATTGCAGAGGAATTGGACATGAAAGCGGCCGCCAAATCGGTGGGCGAGAAATCGGTCGATATGCTGCATGTTAAAGAGATTAACGCCATAACCGGATATATACGCGGCGGCTGTACTGCCATAGGGATGAAAAAACGCTACTCAACGGTGCTCGACAGCAGTGCCGCGGCGCACGACATCATCATTGTCAGCGGCGGTCGCATCGGCTCGCAGATAATGCTTGCGCCCGATGATTTTATCCGCGCGGTGGACGGAAAATACGCCGATATTACCGTTAAGCGGCAGAAAATGTAAGATAAATTTTGAGCGGCACTGCTTCGGCGGCGCCGTTCTTTGCTTTTTGTGTCAGGCTCAAAATCCGGCCGCAGATGTGAATAAAAATCTCAAAAGAAAACAGGAGTAATGTACCAATAATACGACACCTTTCCCCATTTTTCGACAATAAGTATTGCAAACAGCCGAGAATGATGGTATTTTATTTTTGCGCGCGTGAAAAATATTCACGGTGATGATGCATCATGCCTGAGAAAGGTGAGGAAAAATGAATATCACACAACTGGGTGAAGAGTATTTGCAGGAGGCCGAGCGCCTGAGGCGGCGCATTGATGAACTGCGCGTGTTGCTCAAGTCCAGCCGCGGCAAAGAACATCTGCAACTTGAGCGGCAGATAAACGCCTACTATAAAATGGCCGAGGACTGCTACAACACCGGCACTTACCTTAAATTTTATTATACGGAGGGATATTTGAGTGTCTCGAAGAATTACAGGATTTGACAGTTACGGCATGCCGAGTGAGGTCGATGAGTACTTTCGCGGCGTGTGCGGAGGCGAGTCACAGCGGTACGAGCGTCTGCGTCAGTGCGTGCGCAAGGCGGTGCAGCTCGAACTGACCGAGCCACAGCGCAGGTGCGTTGAACTGTGCTATTTTCAGCGCATGAAACTATCCGAGGCGGCCGAAGTGCTCGGCGTGAACAAATCGACCGTGTCGCGTCATCTCAAGCGAGCGCGAGACAAACTGGCCTTTTCGCTGAAGTATGACATGTACTAAATCGGGGCAGACACCGAGCCGCTCTGTTATGAATGAAAGATAAATTTCGGTTGCTGAAAACGAAAAATCTTTGATATTTTATTGACAAATCATCCTTTTTGAAGGATAATAGATTAAATGACTGTATAAATGGGGGCAGAACTAATGGGATACACTATTGCACAAAAAATTATTGCCGCTCATCTTGTTTCCGGCGAGATGAAGGTTGGCTGTGAAATCGGACTGCGCATAGACCAGACATTGACGCAGGATGCAACCGGCACTATGGCATACCTTGAGTTTGAGGCCATGGGCGTGCCGCGCGTCAAGACCGAGCGCAGTGTCGCATACATCGACCACAACACACTGCAGACCGGATTTGAAAATGCCGATGACCACCGATTCATTCAAACAGTGTGCAAAAAGCACGGCATCTATTATTCGCGCCCCGGCAACGGAATTTGCCATCAGATTCATTTGGAGCGGTTCGGTATACCCGGCAAAACGCTCATCGGCTCTGACAGCCATACGCCTACCGGCGGCGGACTGGGCATGCTGGCAATGGGCGCCGGCGGCATGGATGTAGCCGTTGCAATGGGCGGCGGCGAATACTTTATCACCATGCCGAAAATGGTTAGAATCAATCTGCACGGACAACTCGGTCCGTATGTGTCTGCCAAGGATGTTATCCTTGAGGTGCTGCGCATCATGAGCGTTAAGGGCGGCGTTGGCAAGATAGTTGAGTACAGCGGCGACGGCGTTCAGACTTTGTCTGTGCCCGAGCGTGCCACCATCACCAACATGGGCGCCGAACTGGGTGCCTCCACCTCAATATTCCCGTCCGACGAGACGACCCGAAAGTTTATGGCCGCCCAGGGACGCGAGAGCGACTGGGTCGCACTGGCAAGCGACCCCGATGCCGATTACGATGAGGAGTACGATATCGACCTCTCGGCTCTGCGCCCGCTGGCGGCATGCCCGCACAGTCCCGACAATGTCCGCCCGGTGGCTGAACTGGCTGCCGAGGGCATCAAGGTTGACCAAGTGTGCATCGGCAGTTGCACCAACTCGTCACTGCTGGATATGCTCCGCGTGGCTGAAATTCTGCGCGGCCGCACTGTCCACCCCGAGGTCAGCCTGGCCATTGCGCCCGGCTCAAAGCAGGTTTACAACATGCTGGCCGACTGCGGCGCTTTGAGCGTGATGATTGCGGCCGGTGCGCGCATACTTGAGTGTGCGTGCGGCCCCTGCATCGGAATGGGTCAGTCGCCCAATTCCGCCGGCGTGTCACTGCGCACATTTAACCGCAATTTCGAGGGCCGGTCGGGTACGGCTGACGGCCAGATTTATCTGGTCAGCCCTGAGACGGCTGCTGCGGCGGCACTCACCGGCTGCTTCACCGACCCCACCACACTTGGCGACGCTGTCAAAGTGGACATGCCCGATAAGTTCCTTATCAACGACAATCTCATAGTTGCTCCGGCCGACGAGCAGGATATGGACAGTGTTGAAATCAAGCGCGGCCCCAACATCAAGCCATTCCCCAAGGCCGACGCAATGCCCGAGGACATCGCCTGCAAGGTACTGCTGAAGGTTGGCGACAACATTACAACCGACCATATCATGCCTGCCGGTGCCAAGATACTGCCTTACCGCTCGAACATACCCTTTCTGGCCAACTTCTGCTTTACGCGCTGTGACGAACAGTTCCCCGACCGTTGCCGCGAGCACGGCAGCGGCGTCATTGTCGGCGGCTCAAACTACGGTCAGGGCTCTTCGCGCGAGCACGCCGCGCTGGTGCCCCTCTATTTGGGCATCAAGGCGGTGGTTGCCAAGTCATTTGCGCGTATACATGCCGCCAATCTGATTAACGCCGGCATCATTCCGCTCACATTCGAGAACGAGGCCGATTACGATAAGATTGAGCAGATGGACGAGGTGCGTCTGGACAACATCCGCAGTGTCATTGCGGCGGGCGAACAGCCGGTGCTGACCAATGTCACTAAGGGTGAGACCTATCGCCTGAGCACCGCTTTCTCCGAGCGTCAGCGCGATATGCTGCTGGCCGGCGGACTGCTCAATTACACCCGAGAGAAAAATCAGTGATAAGGCGCGCAACACCTCTTGCGGCCGCTGTCTGCGCGGCGGCAATGCTTGTCGGGTGCGCCGGAGGTGCCGAGACGGGCACATCGTCGTCACCGCAAAAAAGCAATCAGCTAACCGACTGCCGCGCCGAATATCTGGGCAACATTATGATGGGCAGTTATCCCGATGACTCTGCGCAGATGGTATTTGCGCGCAATGTTTGGGATATGCAGACATACCGCGGAAAGGTTTATTTCGGCGGCGGCGACTATGACGCCAACATGGGGCCGTGCGATATTTACTGTTACGACTCGCAAACGGGCAAGATAGATAAATCGGCCGCCGCACTTCCAGACGAGCAGATAGCCCGCTTCGTAACCGCCGACCATACGGTTTTTCTGCCCATAACCGACAACATAGGCTCGGGCAAGGGCGGCTATTTCAAACTTGAGAACGGCGTCTGGCAGTGCTGTCGGTACATTGACGGTGCCCTGCACTGCTTTGATATGGTTAAATACGCAGGCAGATACTTTGCCGGCATCGGCCTTGACTACGGCGATAACCTAAACAGCGCCATCAAAGCATCGGTCGACGGTATTCACTTTGACAATGTCGATATCTACCGCGACGGCCGCAAAGCGCGCGTTGACTCTGACAGTTTCGGACGCTGTTACGATTTGTTCACATACGGCAGCGGTCTGTACGCCTACTACCGCGCTGACACCGGCGATTACTTCAACGGGCTGTATCGGTACGACGGCGAGAGCAATCGGTTTGAGTTTATCAGCACGATGTTTTTGCCGCTCAACTGCCGAAATTCAAACGAAAACTATCTGACCGTTCAGTCCAAATTCGAGTTCGGCGGCAAGATGTTTTTTATCAACAACTGTGTGATATGCACAGACGATTTTGCCGCATATACTACGCTGGCACTGCCGCACGGAGCGGTGGCGCGCGACGGCTGGGTGCGCTTTGGCAAGATGTATATAACTGCCGCTGTGCAAAAGGGCGACGGAACATACGATAATTATGTTTTCGCTGTCGACAGTTCCGGCGGCGTGGAGGAGATTATTTGCTTCACAGCCGCCGGCTACTGCGTCAGTTTTGAGTACTGCGAGGACTGCTTTTTGTTTGCAATTGGCACATCGCGCACACAGTTAAAGACGGAGTGCGGCAGTATTTACAAGATAGCATATAAACTGTAAAGGAATGATAGATATGACAAACATCGACAACGCAATCAAACAGTTCGAATCGGTCATGCGCGACCAACTTGAGAGGGTTGAGCGCATGAAGCAGAACCGCGAGCCGACCGATTATTCAAAACTTGATAAAATTATCATCGGCGTTTGCGGCGGCGACGGCATCGGCCCGATTATAACCAAGGAATCGGCGCGCGTTCTGCGCTTTTTGCTCAGCGATGAGGTGGCGGCCGGCCGTGTTGAGTTTCGCAATATCGACGGCCTGACTATCGAGAACCGCGTCGCCTGCATGAAGGCTATTCCGGACGATGTGCTGGCCGAACTCAAGGCTTGCCATGTTATTTTGAAGGGGCCGACCACCACCCCGCGCGCCGGCGACCCGTGGCCGAATATCGAGAGTGCCAATGTTGCCATGCGAAAGGAACTCGATTTGTTCGCCAATGTGCGTCCGGTCAAGGTGCCGGATAAGGGCATCGACTGGACCTTCTTCCGCGAGAACACCGAGGGAGCATATACACTCGGCTCCTGCGGCTGCAATGTGACCGACGAGTTGGCGGTCGACTTCACCGTTACCACCACCGAGGGCACCGAGCGCATAGCCAGACTGGCATATGAATACGCCCGCAACAACAAAAAGGACAGAGTATCCATCATCACCAAAGCCAATGTGGTCAAGACGACCGACGGCAAATTCCTGCGCATTTGCCAGGAAATCGGCAAGGATTATCCCGAAATCACCACCGATGACTGGTATATCGACATTACAACCGCCAAGTTGATTGACAAGAAGCGCCGCACCGCATTCAAGGTGTTTGTACTGCCCAACCTTTACGGCGATATCATTACCGACGAGGCGGCTGAGTTCCAGGGCGGCGTCGGTACGGCAGGCAGTGCCAACATCGGTAACAAGTACGCCATGTTCGAGGCTATACACGGCTCTGCTCCGCGAATGATAACCGAGGGCAGAGGTCAGTTTGCCGACCCGTGCAGTATGCTTCGCGCCGCTGTAATGCTGCTCTCACATATCGGCTATCAGGTAAAGGCTGATTTGCTTGAGCGCGCCCTCGATATTTGCATGTATGAGGAAAAGAAACTGACCATAACCGGCCGCGACACCGGCTGTACCTGTGAGCAGTTCGGTGACTATGTAATGCAGACGGTAGAGTCCCTGATAAAATAATGGGAGCACCTTCTGACCATTAAGAATTGGAGAGATGGCAATGCAATCAGATGTTTCAATGCCGGTGGTACGCCGTCTGCCGCGGTACTACCGTTTTCTCGGAGAACTGAAAAAGGCCGGCTACACGCGCATCTCATCGCGCGAACTGAGCCAGCGAATGGGGCTGACTGCAAGCCAAATCAGGCAGGATTTCAACTGCTTCGGCGGCTTTGGTCAGCAGGGTTACGGGTACAATATTGAACTGTTGCAGAGTGAGATTGGCCGCATCCTCGGACTGGATAGGCTGCAGCGGCTCATCATCGTCGGCGCCGGCAACCTCGGCCGTGCCATAGCCAACCAGATTGCGTTTGAGGAGCGCGGTTTCAAACTCATCGGACTGTTCGATGCCAAGGAGTCGGTTGTCGGCCAAATGGTGGCCGGCATGCCCATTCGCAATGTGGCCGATTTGGACGAGTTTTGCCGTGCCGAATTGCCCACAGTCGCCGTGCTGACCGTGCCGTTTGATGCGGCGGCCGCCATCGGTGACCAGTTGGTCAAACTGGGCATCAAGGGACTATGGAACTTCAGCCATTACGATTTCGGCAACCGATATGAAAATGTGTCGGTCGAGAATGTGCATCTCGGTGACAGCCTGATGACCCTGCGCTATATGATTAACGGCTAACTAAAAGATAAATCCCCGCCGCGCGGAAACTGCTTCTCTGCGAAGTGTTCCGCTCGACGGGGGTGTTTTTTTAAAAATTAGTAGAGGCCCTGCTCGCACATCGACTTGACGGCTGCTTTGACCTGCTCGATGTCCTCGCGGTATGTCATGCCGTACCACTTGTCGTGACTGCGAAGCATCTTGACGGTTGCTTCGCCGCGGTGCAACATGCCGCTGACCGAAGTGGGCAACTGAAATTCCGCCTTGTCCAGGTCGTCACGCCGCATAAACTGTTCAAAATCGGCTTCGAGCGCCTCGAACAGTTTGGGCGTAAATCCCCAGAAATTCATCGACACGACGGTGTCCTCGGGTAGAGGTATCCAGTGCTCTCCGTCCTCGGTGTAGCCCTTGGCGCAGACCTTGGTGCGCTCGGTCAGACCGACCAGACGGCCGTTTTCAATTTCGCACACGCCGCGCGACACGGTGCCGTTGTCTGAGATGGTGCTCATCAAATCAAACCCGACCATTGCAAAGTCGCCACCCTCGGCCGTGGCAAGGTGCCCTGCAATCTGACGGAAAGCCTCGGGGCCGTAGAAGTCGTCGGCGTTGATGACCGCAAAGGGGCCGTCAACTGCATCTTTGCAGCACAGAATGGCGTGACCGGGGCCCCACGGCTTGGTGCGTCCGGCCGGCAGCGACTCGGTTTCCTGATAGACATAGTCCACCTTGATGATGCGGCTGAGGCGGTCGCCGATAAAATTGCGAAAATCCTGCTCGTTTTCGCGGCGAATGACAAATATGGCTCTGTCAAATCCGGCGCGTGCGGCATCTGCGACCGAAAAATCGAGCAGTGCTTGACCGTTCGGCCCGATTGGCTCGAGTTGCTTGAGTCCGCCGAAGCGGCTGCCCATGCCTGCGGCCATTACAACCAGTGTAATACTGTTCATTCTTTTCACTCCAATTAAACAGAATATGATGTGCTCGTTAACCAAATTCATTATAACACATCAACTGCCGTGTGTCATCAAAATTTTGTATGGCTATTGCAATTTCATTCGCCTGATGGTAATATTAGCGTATAATATTTTCGGCATCAGGCCGAGGAAACGAGGTTGTTAATATGGCTTTTTGTTCGCAGTGCGGCAATCAGGTCGACGACAAGGCTGTCATTTGCCCTGCGTGCGGATGTGCGGTCAACGGCTCCGCAGGCATCGTCACCGCTCCCACTACCAACGAGAGAGTGGCGTCGGCTTTCGGCTATTTGGGCATACTGGTGCTCATTCCTTTGCTCGCCTTCAAGGATTCCAAGTTCTGCCGTTTTCACGCCAATCAGTCGCTGGTACTGCTGATAATTGATGTTGTGATCAGCGCGGCAGGGAAGATAATCGGCCTGATACCCTATGTCGGCAGTGTCATCGGCTGGGTGTTTTCGCTCGCCGGCATCGCTGTCGCCGTGTTTGGCATTATGGGCATCGTTTATGCCGCTCAGGGCAAGGAGCAGGAACTGCCGCTCATCGGCCAGATTAAACTGCTCAAATAACAGTTGCTAACAATAAAAACAGCCGTCCGATAACTTCACTTTGAAGTAAATGGGCCGGCTGTTTTTACTTATCTTATTTTTGTCTCAATTGCTTAAAAAAACTGCTCAAGCGGTTGGCACATTGGTCTGCGAGGACGCCTCCGATAACCTCCGGACGGTGGTTGTAGGGCAAATCAAACAGATTGACTACCGAGCCGCATGAGCCGGCCTTGGGGTCGGCGGCGCCGTAGACCACCTTTTCGATGCGGCTGTTTATGATGGCGCCGGTGCACATCGGGCACGGCTCAAGTGTCACCACAAGGGTACACCCTATCAGCCGCCAGCCGCCGAGCGCGCGGCAGGCGTTGTCGATGGCCTCTATTTCGGCGTGGCATAGGGCGTTTCGCTCGCTTTCGCGGCGATTACGGCCGGTCGCAATTATCTCCGAGCCGCGCACGATGACGGCGCCGACCGGAACCTCGCCCTCGGCGGCCGCCTCATCTGCAAGCAGGAGCGCTTGCCTCATGTAATTCTCATATTCCATAACTGACAAGTGTTAACAAGGCCATAAGCCCGAAAAGAACATACAGTATTATCATGCCGACCGACCCGAAAAATCGGCCGTATTTAAGCCGTTCAGCCGGCTTGTCACCGCCCAATTTCAGGCTGAACAGCCACTTGTGACTAAATGAGAGGTAGGCAATGCAAACGGCGCCGACCACCAAAAATGCGGCGGTAATCAGGCAGTTTGCAATTTCGGCGGCTGTATCGGTGCTGTTCTGTATAAAATACTGGAGCAGAGTGGATATAAAATTATTGGCAAAGTGAACTATCACACCCGGCCAAACGGAGCCGGTCTTGACAGCGATATATCCAAACAGCAGACCTATGCAAAAGGCAGACGGCGCCTGCATCATATTGCCGTGCATCAGGCTGAACACAGTTGCCGAAGCGACAACGGCAAATGTGTCCCCAAACGGACGGAGCAGCCCCAGCAGGACGCCGCGCATGGCAAACTCCTCGGTCAGCGCCGGCACGACACAGTCGGTTATGAATATCAGCGCGACAAGGTATGGACTGCCGGTGGGCAGTCCGCTGACCATGGCGTTGTAATTGCCGATACTGACCGGCTGAGCCAAAAATGATATTACCATATCAGCTCCAAGCATGGCGCCGACAATGGGCCAGAGCAGACGGGCGGGCACGCGCTCGGCCGCCACCAGCCGGCCAAGCGGCCTGTGAGCCAGCCGCGTCATGAACAAAACGGGAAATACCACCAACAGCAGAGAGTAAATTATCTGCGTCCAAATGTCGAACAAATGGCCGTCGGCATTTGGAAATATGAGAAATATTACGGTGAAAAGAACCTGAAAGGCAAAAATCGAAATGGCCACTGTAAGACCGATGATATTGCCGTACCGACGCAACAGTCGGTTTTTACGCTCGGTTTCCGTCTCGGTACGAACCGGGCAGGCGAAACCGGCGCCTTGCTGATAGTAGTTATACATTTGATGTTCCTCCGCAGGATAGATACTACTATAATAAAATATATGTCCGCATTTGTCAAATCTGTTTGGGGTTGTTATATTGTAAATTGGGTGGTATAATAACATGTATAGTCTGTTTTGAAATGGGTTGAATTTTTTATGATGGCTGTAAACATTATTTTACTGGTGGTCAATCTGCCGCTGCTCATTGCGGCCGCGGCGGTCAACGGCAAAGGGCCTCGCGGTCATGCGGCGCGCGCTGTGAGCGGTGTTGCGGCCGTGTACGGCCTTCTCTTGGTGGCCGAGTGCGGCATTGAGTGGCTGATTGGTTTTGCCGACCAATTTGCCGATGGGACGGCATACGCCGGCGTGTCGGTTTTGCGCTGGCTGCCGTTTGGCGCGCTCGCGCTGAGTTGCGTCTTGGCGGTGCTTTCGATTGTCCTGCGCCGCCGGCCTGCGACCGTATTTTTTATCGGATGCGGTGCCGCCGTGCTGACTTGTGCCGTCATTATCCTTTACTATTACAATCTGCCGCCGGCATATGCCGACTATTTTTCATGGGCGGCGGTCATTCCGTCGGTCTATGCCGTTTATGCCGCTTTCTGGCTGGCTGATACGCTCATGAAGCCGGAGGGCAAGGTGCAGACGGTCATTCTCAATGTGATGCAGGTGGTTTTTGCCGTGGCAATTGTGGCCATGCTGACATATTCGTACACCTCGTTTATCGGGCCGATGATATCGGCCGACGGCTATGATGTGCTCGGCATCATCACGCTGATACTGATTGCGGCGGCAATTGCGTGGCCGGCATTGGTCAGCGGAGGTACTGTGCTTGCATCAATGCTTCGCAGCACTCAAGGTGCCTCGCATGATAAGCCGGAGCGATAACGGCGTTTAGGGGGAGTGTAATCCATGGTGATAGTATCGGGTCAGGTCAAGGCACGCGCACGCGCCGCGCTGAAGGATAACCGCATGTCCGCGGCCATAATGACCGGCATCGTTATCGGCGTTTATGTGCTGCTGGCCGTGTTAAGCCAACTTGTCTCCACCGTACTTGATATCAACAGTGACACAGTATCGGTCAACTGGGTTATGAATATCGGCAGTATTCGCGATATCGACTATCTGCTGCTTAAAGTTTTCGGCAGTCTGTTCAGCCTGACGCTGATAACTCCGCTGATGCTCGGATTTGAGCGGTCGGTTGTCTGTATGTATGACGGCAGGCGGGCAGAGGTGTCTGATTTATTTTACTATTTCGGCGGGGTGCGGCGGTGGCTCGGCGCTGTCAAGTACAAATTCCTGCTGGGTGTTCGGCTGATTCTGTGGTTTGTGCTGTTGCTGATTCCGTCGGCTGTGTGCGCCGCTCTCGGTGAAATGTCATACTATATTTTCGGTGAGCGGTACAGCGATATGGCGGCCGGCCTGCTCGGCGGCGGGCAGACGGTTCTGACTTTGGCGGCATTGGCGGTATGGCTGATAATCGCGCTTGGGTATTTTGCGGCCGATTACTGCTATATCCTCGGTGAGGACAGCACCGCTCGCGGCTGTATATCACACTCAAAGCGGCTTGCGCGCGGTCACCGCGCTGAGTTGTTTGGCCTGGCGGTCAGTTTGTTTTGGTGGATTGTGCTGTGTGTATTGCTGTTTCCCGCCCTTTATGTCGTGCCCTATGTGACGGCGGCATTTGCCTTTGCATCGGCGCAGTTTATCGGCGAGGAGAAGCGCACATCGGCAGATAGGGCGAGCGCGGATTAAATTTTACAGTAAAAGCACTCAAGGGCAGTTCATTCATTGCCCTTGAGTGCTTTATTTTGTCAGAACACCGTTTCGATGGTTTTTGAACAGCAGTCGGGCGAGTAGCGCCAACTGTCAATATGCCCCTCACTGATGAAATACTTGATGGGCGGCTGTTCCACCGTGCTGTCAAATGAGTCGATTATTATCAGTTTGACCTTCATCTTGCCGGGCAGTAAACTTTTTATATATACACTGGCACGCTGGCCGGGCTTGACGCCTGCTTTCGGCTCGGCAAGTCCGGCCAAATTGGGCGACAACTCGACAAAAATGCCGTAGTCCTCAACTGTGCGCACAGTGCCCGATACCGTTTCACCCTGTGCAAACTTTTCGGCGTTTTGCTGCCATGTGCCCAGCAGTTCGCGGTGGGTCAGCGACACGCGCCCAAAGGGGTCGACCGACTTGACGACGGCAAAAATGCGGTCGCCGCACCGCAGTCGGTCGGACGGGTGGGCGATGCGCGAAACCGATATGGCGTCGATGGGCAGCAGGGCGGCAATTCCGCACCCGATATCGCAGAATGCACCGAAGTTTTCAAGGTGAGTCACCTTAGCCTCGACGATATCGCCCGGGAGCAGTCGGTCTATGTAATCGCGCTGACAGCGCTCCTGCGCCGCGCGGCGTGACAGATAGGCGACCGGCTCGTCACCGGTGCAGTCGATGCGTTCAACAATGAAGCAAACCGGCTTGCCGACGCGGGATATAAGCGCTATGTCGCGCACATTGCCCTCTGCAATTCCGACGGCGCCCTCTGTTCGCGGAATGATTCCGCGTATGCCGGCGATGTTGAGCACCAAATTGTGGTCGTAGTCGCACATAAGAGTTACGGCTTCCAGCACGCGGCCCGACTCCATCGCCTCGCTCAGAGCGGCGACAGAGGAGCAGGCGGCGATATTTTCGGGCGTGTCAATGAGACCGCCCTCGGGATGGTAGTTGCATTTAATCAATCAATATCAGTCCTTTCGCCTGCCGAGGCAGACACTTTTTTCGCATATCATGCGTTTGCTAAAATATATGGTTTCCTTATCTTTATTATTCGTCAGTTGTTGAGTGCGCCTTTTGCCATCCTCGCTCTCGAAACTTACGGTGGTATTTCGCAGTTAAGCGGAATATTAAGACGGAAATCCCTGCCAATATATTTTACAACCGCGGGCTTGTTCTATTGTGTCGAATGGCATACATATAATTTATAAATTTTTGCTGCAAATAGGGGAGGACAGGCAAATATGTTTAAATCGGTGCAAATCGGCCGCTCGGCGCTCATTGCCGCGATATGCGCGGCTACGGCGGCCGCTGTTATACTGGCGGTGTCGGCGCAGGCGCTCGGCGCCGTCAAAAAGCAGGGCGGCAGTACCGAGGCGCGCGAGCGGTTCGCCGCAGAGTACGGCTGGTACCTTGGCGGAGAAATGCTGTCAGAGAACACCGTCATTCTCGGCGGTGAGAGCGACACCATCTCGGAGGGCTATTCGCGGTTGCTGGCGGCACAGCACATGGATATCGGCGGATATATCGGACGGCCGGTCAATATGTGCATGTACGAGGTGCTTAATTTCATGTCGGAGGCCGGCGCGGTGATGACCCTCTTTGAGTATAACGGGCACATAATCGCGGCGCACATTTCCACCTCTGACGGTTGTATATATGGCCTTGACGGTCAAAAAATGCAACTTTGACACCAGATAGCCGATTTAACATGGTTAACAAAGAAACCACCTGCGTTTTTGTATATTTTGCTGTAATTGCCAAAAGTCATTGTTAAATATACATATACAATAAAAATAATATTTGGGTAATCGGGCAATTGTAATCGGACGAATTATCTGTTATAATTGTTGCAGTATAAAAAATATAAGGGGCAAAGTGTCCCTTTGATGTGGAGGTAAATATTTCATGGCAAGTGTATCACTCAAAAATATTTGCAAGAAGTATCAGGGTAATGTACTGGCTGTTTCAGACTTCAACCTTGAGATTAAGGACAAGGAGTTTATCATTCTGGTCGGCCCTTCCGGCTGCGGTAAGTCGACCACTCTGCGTATGATTGCCGGCCTTGAGGAGATATCCGACGGCGAACTCTACATCGGTGACAAACTGGTTAACGATGTAGCACCCAAGGACAGAGACATCGCAATGGTGTTCCAGAACTATGCTCTGTATCCGCACATGACCGTATTTGAGAACATGGCTTTCGGCCTCAAGTTGCGCAAGACTCCTAAGGACGAGATAAAGCGCCGCGTTGAGGAGGCTGCACGCGTGCTCGACATCAGCCACCTGCTTGACCGCAAACCGAAGGCTTTGTCGGGCGGTCAGCGCCAGCGTGTTGCTCTGGGACGCGCCATCGTCCGCGAGCCTAAGGTATTCCTGCTCGACGAGCCGTTGTCCAATTTGGACGCCAAACTGCGTGCGCAGATGAGAACCGAGTTGTCCAAACTTCACAAGCGCATCGGAACCACCTTCATTTATGTAACCCACGACCAGACCGAGGCTATGACAATGGGCGACCGCATCGTTGTTATGAAGGACGGTCTTATTCAGCAGGTCGATACCCCGACCAAGTTGTATGACAAGCCGGCCAACAAGTTTGTTGCGGGCTTCATCGGCTCGCCGCAGATGAACTTCATCGAGGGCATGCTCCTGCGTGAGGGCGAGGATATCTTCTTTGAGTTCGGCACCGAGGATACCAAGACTCGCAAGGGCGTTAAGTACAAGATTAAACTGCCGGCCGATAAGAATTACAAGAACCGCCTCGACCCGTACATCGAGGATGAGAAGCCGGTCATCGCCGGTATCCGTCCCGAGCATGTTCTGGACAATGACGAGTTTGTCAAGGCTCACCCCGAAACAGCAGTCGACGCACATGTTGACGTTGCCGAGATGATGGGCGCCGAGACATATCTGTATATGACCTGCGAGGGTTATGTCATCAATGCCCGCGTCGAGCCCAAGACTATGACCCGCGCCGGCGACGACATCACCATTGCGTTCCGCTCTGAGTTCATGCACTTCTTTGATGCAGAAACCGAAAAGACTATTGTTAACTGATAATTCGGCTTTTAAGGCCGCAGGCAAGTCAACCGATTTGCCTGCGGCCCGTTTTCGCTATTATATTATTTGCATTACGACCGATACTGCGAGCGCCGCCGACAACAGAATTATCAGTGCTATCAGCGCTCTGCGGCTGATTCGGTACTTTTTGCGCTTTGCAATGGGCGGCGCGCCAAAGGAGTTTACAATTTTGACCGCCTCGTTTTGCAGTTTGTGCGTCGACTGCGAACTGTAACTGCTGCTTACAAATAAAAGCGCTTTTTCAAAGTATTTACTGCCGGTATCGTTGATTTCGATTATCTGCTTATTTACGCCGCGTATCACCTGTTATCATCCCTTTGTAAGTATTGTTCACGCAAATATTTTTGGCAAATTTTTTCGCATATATTCAAGCGGCGAAAATATGCGCGTATGTATAAATTTTTATGGTGCGAAAAACAAATTTCGGCCGAAAATATTACTATTTGTATAATGGTCTTGTTAACATAATTTGTGTTCAAAACTCTGTTCAAAATGTTTATAAGTGGCTAAAAATCAGGGAATTTTCGTCAAATCGAGGTAATTTTCGACCCATTTATTAACATACGGCGAGTAATAAATAATGGATATCCATGAAATACAAACAGTTGTTTTTGTGAAAAATATACGCATAAGCGCCAAACACATATTCGGCGCAAATCGAGCAATATGTCTTGCTTTTTTCGTGTAAAAGAGGCATAATAAAACTGTATAAACAATTTGTTGCGGAAGGTGTTCTGTTTTGGCAAAGACGGTGCTGATAACCGGCGGAACGCGCGGCATTGGCAGAGCGTGCGCCGAGAGATTTATGAGTGATGGCTACAATGTTGCGGTTATTTACAAAGCCGATGAACATTCGGCGGCCGATATGCGGCGCGAGGGGTACATGGCGGTCAAGGCCGACATTGCCGAGCGTGAGCAGGTGGCTGACGCTGTGCGTTTGGTTGCGGACGCATTTGGTGTTATTGATGTGCTGGTGTGCAACGCCGGCATATCGTACATAGCGCCGGTGCTCGGCACCGAGCCGGAGCGAGCCGACCGCCTGATCAATGTAAATCTCGGCGGTGTTATGCAGTGCTGCCGCGAGGCATTGCCGCACATCATTGAGCGGCGGGGTGCTATCGTGACCGTCTCGTCCATGTGGGGCCAGGTCGGCGCGTCGTGCGAGGCCTACTATTCGGCGGCCAAGGCGGGGGTAATCGGCTGGACCAAAGCATTGGCCAAGGAACTCGGCCCGTCAGGGGTGCGTGTCAACTGTGTCGCGCCCGGCGTAATTGACACCGATATGAACGCCGGCCTTGATGCTGACACCGTGGCGCAACTTTGCGCCGAGACGCCGCTCGGCAGAATGGGCACGGCCGCGGATGTGGCCGCCGCAGTGGCCTTTTTGTCCGGCGACGACAGCCGCTTTATAACCGGTCAGGTGCTCGGCGTGAACGGCGGCCTGATAATATGATGAGGTGCTGACTTATGATAGATACACACAGAACATGGGCTGAAATCAGCCTTGATAATTTGTCGCACAATTTTAAGTGCGTGCGACAGGCGACCGATGCCATGATTATGTCGGTGGTCAAGGCTGACGCATACGGCCACGGCATGGCGCGGGTGGCCGAGCGGCTTGCACAGGAGGGCACCGAGTGGTTTGCCGTGTCCAATATTTCAGAGGCGCTGGAACTGCGCGCCTGTGTAGACAAGCCAATATTGATATTGGGCTACACGCCGCCTGAGTGCGCGCGCGAGTTGTGCAACAACAATATATCTCAGGCGGTTTATTCGCCTGAGTATGCCGACAGTCTTTCGCGGTACGCGTCGACGGGCGGCGTGCGTGTCAAGATACATATAAAGATTGATACCGGTATGCACCGCATCGGCTTTGACAGCGCCACTGCCGCCGACGAGGTGCAGCGTGTCTGTGAATTGCCGGCGCTGGAGCCGGAGGGAGTGTTTACCCACTTTGCCTCGGCCGATATGGACGGTGACGAGAACGGCGAGTATACCCGTGGCCAGTTTGAACACTTCACATCGGTCATAGATGAGTTGGGTGAGCGCGGCATACATTTTCAGGTGCGCCACTGCTGTAATTCGGCGGCCATCTTCACCCAGCCGCAAATGCACCTCGACATGGTGCGTGCCGGCATCGTACTCTACGGGCTGGAGCCGTCCGCTGAGGTCAAATTGCCTCAGTTGCTGCCGGTTATGCAACTCAGGAGCGAGGTGTCGATGGTCAAAAAGTTGCCTGCCGGATGTGACATCAGTTACGGCCGCACCTATACGACCGACCGCCCGACACGAGTGGCCACAGTCGCTATTGGCTACGCCGACGGATACCAGCGCGCATACAGCCGCGAAGGGTATATGTTGGTCAACGGCCAAGCGGCCAAGATAATCGGCCGCGTGTGCATGGACCAACTCATGCTCGATGTCACCGATATCGACGGCGTCAGTCAGGGCGACGAGGTGACTGTTTTCGGCCGCGACCACGGGCGTGAATTGTCGGTCAATCAATTGGCCAAATGGGGCGGCACCATCAACTATGAGTGCATTTGCCTGATAGGTAAGCGCGTGCCGCGCGTTTATATCTGATAAAATAATTTCTGGGGGGATGACCTGTGAAGCCGGAAAGATACTTTGAAGACCTGAGTATACAGCATGTCGGCACCGAGGCGCCGCGCGCCTATTATATCCCGTTTGAAACGGCAACCGGCATAGTCGGCCGTCCGCGCGAGCAGTCGGCGCGGTTTGGCCTACTGACGGGTGAGTGGTGTTTCGGGTATTATAAGAGCATCGAGCGGGTGCCCGACGGCATCGTCATGCCCGAAGTGCCGCTGGCAAAGAAGCAAACCTTACATGTGCCGTCGGTGTGGCAGTTAAATGGCTTCGACCGCCCTCAGTACACCAATATCAACTATCCGTTTCCGTGTGACCCGCCCTACCTGCCGTACGATAATCCGGTTGGGGTCTATTCGCGCGATATCCGCTGCCCCGAGGAGTGGGTGGGCATGAACAAATACATGGTGTTTGAAGGGGTTGATTCCTGCTTTTACCTGTATATAAACGGATCGTTTGTCGGCTATTCCGAGGTGTCGCACTGCATCAGCGAGTTCGATGTGACTCAGTATCTGCACGAGGGTGTCAACCGCGTCTGCGTGATAGTGCTCAAGTGGTGCACAGGCAGTTATCTTGAGGACCAGGACAAATTCAGGTACAGCGGCATATTCCGTGACTGCTATCTGCTTGCGCGCCCGAAGGGGCATATACGCGACTATGAGGTGCGCTCCGATGTTGCGCGCGATTTGCGCACGGCTGTCATTGATGTGACGGTCGATGCGGTCAATCCCGACGACGCTATACTCAGCCTGCTCAGCCCCGACGGCGAGGAGATTGCCGTGGTGAGCCCCGACAGCGACGGACATGCCTGCTTTAAGGTGGACAAGCCTTTGCTGTGGAGCGCCGAAACGCCTGAATTATACTCGATAATATTCGATGCGGCCGGCGAATACATTTGCGAGCGCGTCGGTCTGCGCCGCTCGTGCATCGAGGACGGCGTCTATAAAATGAACAACCGCGCTGTCAAGTTAAAGGGAGTTAACCGCCACGACAGCGACCCGTACACCGGCTGTGTTGTCGACGAAGAGCACATGATGCGTGACCTGCGGCTGATGAAGGAGCACAATATCAACGCCATTCGCACATCGCACTATCCGCCTGACCCGCGGTTTTTGCAGATGTGTGACCAATTCGGCTTCTATGTTATTGACGAGGCCGACATCGAGTGCCACGGCATATCGGCGCTCGAACCCGATTTGCTGGCCAATCTGCCCGAGTGGTATGCGCCCATTCACGACCGCGTCGTGCGGCTGGTCGAGCGGGACAAAAACCGCGCCTGCGTTATCGGCTGGTCGGTGGGCAATGAGTCGGGCTACGGCACAAACTTTGAACGCGTCCTCAAGTGGGTGAAGGAGCGCGACCGCTCGCGCTTTACCCACTATGAGCAAATGCACGGCGCCGACCATCCGCTGGGCGAGGCTTCTAAGGGAGCCGACACCTTTTCGCGCATGTATGCGTCGCCTGAGTACTGCCGCACCTACTGCGAGCAGTCGGACGACCCGCGGCCGATGGTGCTGTGCGAATATTCTCACGCAATGGGCAACGGCCCTGGCGATTTGCAGGATTATTGGGATGTCATTTATGCCGAGCCGCGCCATATGGGCGGCTTTGTGTGGGAGTGGTGCGACCACGCCGTCTTTGGCGGCGAGGACGAAAACGGCCGACCGAAGTTTCTCTATGGCGGAGACAGCGGCGAGGATTTGCACGATGGCAACTTCTGTGTTGACGGCTTGGTTTCGCCCGACCGAGAGCCGCATGTCGGCCTGCGCGAACTCAGAGCGGTCATTCAGCCGGTCAGGGTCGAGGCGCTCGATGATCGGCGCGGACTCTTCAAAATACATAATTTGTACGATTTTATATATCTGTCACGGCTGGAGTGCCGGTGGGAGATGACGCGCGACGGCCAAACGGTCGACAGCGGTGTCCTTGAACCGATGGCTATTCCTCCGCACAGCAGTGAGGAGGTAGAAATCGGGTACACTTTGCCGAGCGACGGCGCCTGCTATGTGCGGCTCGTTTTCTGCCAGCGCGACACCGTCGGCCTTGTTGCCGCCGGTACCGAGTTGGCCTCTGCCCAGTTCAAACTGCCCGTCGCAGAGCGCACGCTGATGTGCGATTTGGCCGGCCGCACGCCCGAGGTCGATGATCAGGGCAACCGCATTGTCATACGCGGCGACCGGTTTAGCCATGTGTTCGACAAGAATGCGGCCGCCTTCCGCCAACTCACCTTCAATGGAGAGAAATTGCTGGTAACGCCGATGAGTTTCAACATTTGGCGCGCGCCGACCGATAACGAGAGGGCAGATGTTGCCGAGTTGCGCCGTTTCGGATATATGCAGTCGGCGGTGCGCGTTTACGGCACGTCGCTCGACCAGATTGACGGCGATATCGTCATCAAGAGCGAGATTGGCTTTGTCAGCAATGCAAAAGGGGTCAATGTGCGCGCCGGCGTCACATGGACGGTCAACTGCGTGGGCGAATTGTCGCTGTCGTGCGATGTCAGTTGCCGCGAGGAGGCCGCGCCCATTCAGCGCTTTGGCGTGCGAATGGCGCTTGAGAGCCGTTACAGCACTGTCGAGTATTTCGGTTACGGCCCCGACGAGAGTTATGTTGACAAGCACCGCGCCGGTTACATCGGGCGCTTTAAGCGGCCGGTCGGCGCCATGGGCACCGATTACATCAAGCCGCAGGAAAACGGCAATCGCTACCGCACCTCATGGGCGTCGGTCACCGACGGCCACTGCGGATTGCTCATCTGCGACGGGCCGTTTGACTTCTCCGCACTGCCCTATTCGCAGGAGGAACTGGCCGCCGCCGCTCACAATTTTGAGTTGCAGGCGCGCAACGAGCGGACAGTGCTGTGCGTCGACTATCTGCAAAGCGGTGTCGGCTCGCATAGTTGCGGCCCTGTGCTGAATGAGAAGTATCGGTTGGGGAAGGAGTTCAACTTCACCGTCACCCTGCGCCCAATCTTTGCCGGCGACAAGCCGGAGGAGGTGGCTGCGCGCAGATACAATCCGCGCCTCACCGACGAATATGAGCAACTGAAACTGCAATAACACAAAAAAACAGCCTGCCGGATGAAAATCCGACAGGCTGTTGTGCTCTTACGCTCGCTTTTTCAGGTTGTGCGTGACGACAACGGTGGTTATGGCGTTGACTATAAATACTATCGTCCACGACACCGGATAGGATAAATACAGAACGGCCAGCGAGCGGTGTATGGCAAATATAGCAGATACCCAAAAGACTCGCAGTGCGCACACACCTATCAGCGATGTTACGGTCGGCATCAGCGAGCAGCCCATACCGCGCAGATGGTTGGCTTGCACATCCATCATTCCGCACAGCAGATATGGCAGACATATCCACCGCAGTCGCTCGATGCCGTATCCGATGGCTGTCGCGTCGCTGATATACAGATTCAAAAGGGGACGGCCAAAGATGTTGACAAGGGCGCCCAATGAAACGCCGGTCACGGCTGCTGCCGTGAGAGCATATAGATTTATCTTGTTCAGCCGGTCAAACCGCCGCGCGCCGACATTCTGCGCCGTATAGGTGGTGGTCGCCTGCGCAATGGAGTTCATTGCGGTATATACAAATCCCTCGATGCTTGCGGCGGCGCCGCTGCCGGCCATTGCTATCTTGCCAAACGAGTTGATGCTCGACTGAATGAGAATGTTGGACAAACTGAACAGACTTGACTGCAGTCCGGCCGGCAAACCGATGCGCAGCATTTCACCGGCACAGCGATATATGCGTATTTCGCGCAGATGCAGTTTGTAACTGCCCGATGACCTGAGCAGGCACACGGTTATCATCGCGGCCGATATATATTGCGAGATGATTGTGGCCAACGCTACGCCGTCGACCGTCATGTGGAACACGATGATGAATAACAGGTTGAGCGCGACATTTATAAGTCCCGATATGGCCAAAAATATGAGCGGCCGGCGCGAATCACCGACGGCGCGCAGTATCGCCGCAAAGAAGTTATACACCATATTGGCCGGCATACCGAGAAAAATTATTTTGAGATAAAGGGTTGACAGGTCGATGACATCGGCCGGCGAGCCCATTAGTTGCAATAGCGGCTTGGCCGTAAAAAATCCGCCAACGGCAACGGCGACGCCGCTCAAAGCGGCCAGCACAGCGGCGGTGTGAACGCTCTCAAAGACCATTCGGCTGTCGCGCGCGCCATATGCGCGTGATATGACCACGCTGGCTCCCACCGACAGTCCCATAAAGAAGTTGACCAGCAGGTTGGTCAGCGCTCCGGTTGAACTGACTGCCGCGACCGACGCGTCGCCGGCAAAATTACCCACAACGATGATGTCGGCGGCATTGTACAGCAGTTGCAGCAATCCCGTGAACATTATCGGCAGGGAGAAGGCGATGAGCGGCCCCAAAATTTTGCCGTTACACATATCAATGTTTCTCTGGTTGTTGAACATTTATATCACCAATAGACAATCAATATAATCTGAATACCGAAATGACTCTGCCGAGTATGGACAGACTGTCGACCAATATCGGCTCGAATGAGTCATTCTCAGGCTGGAGGCGAAAGTGACCGTCCTCGCGGTAGAAGCGCTTGACGGTGGCTTCGTCGTCGATGAGCGCGACCACAATCTGCCCGTTTTCGGCCGTTTCGACCCGCTCGGCATAGATGATGTCGCCGTCCAATATGCCCGCGTCGCGCATGCTCATGCCTTGAACACGCAATGCGAAAATTTCACGCCCACGCGTCTGCTCGGCCGGAAACGGCATGTATCCGTCGATGTTTTGCTCGGCCAAAATGGGCATTCCGGCTGTGACGGTGCCGACCAGCGGCACATTTACACTGCGCGATGAGCCGCGCAGACGAATGCCGCGTGACGAGCCGCCGTCACGCTCGATGTACCCCATGTCCTCAAGTTCGCGCAGTATGGCGGCAACGCTGGATGTGGAGCGCAGTCCCGTGGCGGAGCATATCTCGCGCACCGTAGGGGGCAGACCCTCTGCCGAGCGACTGCGTATGTATTCAAGCACCTTTTGCTGGCTCGGTCTGAGCATAAATATTCCCTCCGATAATTATTTGAGCAACATATCGATAAGGTCGGGGCCGTGTTGGATAAACAGTCCGGTCTGTGCGGCCGATTGCTCGCACAGCGTGCCGACTCCGTCGACTTCGTTGGTGCTGTCATACAGCATGAACGGCACCGGCTCGGACGAGTGAGTGCCGGTCGAGATGGGCGTCGGGTGGTCGGGCAGTATCAGTATGCGGTGGTCAGTGTTCTCAACCGCCTTCATTATGGGCGCGAGCACCTCTTTGTCGATAATCTCAATGGCGTGAACCTTGTTTTCGGTCTCGCGGCGGTGTCCGCATTCGTCGGGCGCCTCCATGTGAATATAAACATAGTCATTGTCGCGCAGAGCATCAATTGCGGCCGCGGCTTTGCCCGCGAAATTGGAGTCGATGTATCCGGTGGCGCCTTCGACATCGATGACCTTCATGCCGGCGCACTTGCCGATGCCCTTGATAAGGTCGACGGCCGAGATGACCGCGCCCTTGATTCCGTGCAGTGATTCAAAATTGGCCAGTGCCGGGCGACTGCCTTGACCCCACAGCCAAATGGAGTTGGCCGGGCGCAAGCCGCGCGCAATGCGGTCGCGGTTGACCGGGTGTTCGCGGAGCACTTGCTGTGAGCGGAGCATCAGGTCAATGAGTTGCGGCTGTGACTTGTGACCGGCAAGGTGCTGACCGATGATGCGGCCTGAGATATCGTGAGGAGGGGTGAGCGTGTATCCGTCCACATTGCCGCCGTGCCAGATAAGGCAGTGGCGGTAGGCGACGCCGGTGTGAAACTCAAAGGTATCGTTGCCCAGTTCCTGTTGAAGCGATTTGATGAGGGCGTCGGCCTCGGCTGTCGAGATATCGCCGGCACAGTAGTCGACCATCGTCTTGTCATCGTAATTTTCCTCGTCTGAGAGCGTTACCAAATTGCAGCGTATAGCCACATCGGTGTCGCTCATATCGATGCCGATGCTGGCCGCCTCGAGCGGCGAGCGGCCGGTGTAGCAAACGGTCGGGTCAAATCCCATTACAGACAGGTTGGCCACATCACTGCCGGGCTTAAGCCCTTCGGCAACTGTGCGCACCAATCCGACTGTGGAGTGCGCCGCCAGCCGGTCCATGTTCGGTTTGACAGCCGCCTGCATCGGCGTGCGTCCGCCCAGACTGTCTATGGGCAGGTCGGCCATGCCGTCGCAGAGCAGTACAATATATTTCATAATAACACATCCTTACATTAAAACACCTACATTTACATATTAACACATTTGTTCGCCAAATGATACATAAAATTTAATTTCGTCATTGTTGACAAACGGCCGCTAATCAAATATTATTGTAATATACAATTTGCAGACGGAGGTCACTCGTTTATGGAAGAAAAAAATAGGCTGTCTGCTATGGTGCCGGCGCTGCTCGGCGTCACTGTTGCTGTCATCGTCATAGCGACCATGGTTATTTTTCCGTTTGAGAAGCCGTCGAGCACCGCCGCCAACCATTTCGGCAATGCCATGAACGGCGGATATGTTGCGGTCGACGGTTCCCTCAATTATTATATCGACAGCGCAGGTGCGCTCCGCTGTTACAGCGATTACTCCAACTACAAACTCAGCGACGGCGGCAGTGATTCAATCAACCCGAGCGGCAGTTATGTTTATTTCCGTCACAACGGTCAGGCTGTGCGCGATTTGTTCACCGGCGGCGATCGCAAGGTGCTGGCCGATGAGTGCGAGCACAGGATGGTCAGCGGCAATTGGCTGTATTATACCGACGGCAACCACAAATTGCACAAACAGCGCCTCAGCGGCGGCAATGACTGCGAGTTGGGCATTGTCACACAGAGGCAGTTTGCCGTTGTCGGCACCTATGTTTACTATATCGGCGGAGACGGATATCTCTACTACGCCTCCACCGACGGAAGCGGAGAGACTCGATTCTTGGCCGAGCAGGTTGACTGCTTCCAGATTTACGGCAGTTTCGTCTATTTTATCAGCGACGGCCGCGTTGGGTCGGTCGCGTCGGCCAACCTTGCCAGCCGCAAGGACTACGGCCGCGGTGAACAATTTATTGTGGCCGATGACAAACTGGTCACCGTCACCGACGGCCGACTGCATGTGCTCGATTTGAGCGACAACTCGGCTCAGTCGCACGCAATAGAACAGCACGGCAGTGCTCCCCATTCGCTCAACTTTGCCGACGGCAGAATATATTATTATAACGCCGAGGGACAACTTATCTCGTGCGTATTTGACGGCAGTGAGTGGCGGGAAATGGGCAAATAGAAATAATAGTTGCGCCCGCACCCTTTCGGTGCGGGCTTTTTGCATGTCACAAGAAAAAGCATGCACCGAGCGGGTGCCCGATGCATGTGTCAAATTAAAGCGATTATTTTACCCAATTCGGCTGACTGACAGAAATGGACTCGGCCGATGTCGAATTTATTTTCCAAGAACTTTGCAGGGTGTAACTGTAACTGCCGTTTGAATCGGAGATGTTGCAGTTAACGGTCATGCCGCGCTCGGTGGCCATGCCGGTAGAGTCGGTGGTCAGCGACACCACAAAGTACACCACCTCAATGCTCGACGCCGAGGAAGTGTCAATGGCGTCGAGATTGTTTTTGAGCAGTTTGGTGCCGGCCGAATTGCCTATTATAAACTTGAAGTAGGTCTTGTTGCCTGATACGGTCTCTGAAAAGCCTGTAATATCCGACTGCGAAATGTTTATGACATTGTCGAGCCATTTGCTGAGCGCCGCTTTGGAAAAGGCGGCGTCCGACTTCTTTTCGTAATTGTCGTCAGGCGACTCGTATGTCTGCTTGATGTAAGTGTATGACCGGTCGCCCGATGCGCCGTAGTAGTAGGCCTCGTCTGTTCCGCACAACTCGTTTGAGTAGTTTTTGCTCGTCGACACGCTCTGAACATCATATGACTTGCCGTTTGAGTGGGCGGTCGTCTTGGTTTCAAACAACTTGATATCGGAACTCTTGTGCACGGTGAAAGCGGCGGTGCCGGTGTAGTCGTAGACTGTCAGCGCGCGCGCCGTGTTCATGGCGTATTTGTAGTCGTTGTAGGCCGCCGATATCGAGCGGCCGGTCGACTGAGATGAAGCGGCCGCGGACGACACCGCCGCACCTGATGAAGAGGAGCCTTTTGTTGTTGATGCGGCGCCGATTGAGTTGAAACTGTCAGCGCTGTCGTCGAGAAAGGTGTCTATCGCTGAACTGCTGCTGTCGACCGAATTATCAGACGACCCGCAGGCGCACAGTACGGTGCATAGCATGGCCGTCGCCAATATCAAACTGAGTGATTTTTTCACAGCCACTCCCCCTTTTGATTACACATTATCATATGATTATATTACAGCCAAACGGCCGCAATTTCAAATTACAATAATGTAATAATGATTACAAAAGCCCCCTGAGCAACATGAACTTGGTGCTCAGAGGGGCCTTTTAAGTTATTCTTGGGCTGTGACCGATTGCTCAATAATCTTTTGCGCCAGAGGGGCAGGCATATCCTCATACCGTTCAAAGGTGAGGGTGAAATCGGCTTTGCCGCGGGTTATTGAACGCATAGCGGTGGCAAAGTCGGCCATCTCGCCCATGGGCACTTCGGCCGATACCTCGCTGCGGCCGCTGCCAATCGGCTCCATGCCGAGCACGCGTCCGCGCCGCTTGTTGATGTCACCGATGACATCGCCCACAGAGTCGTCGGGCACCCTGACCGCCAGCGTGCCGATTGGCTCAAGCAGTACGGGGTTTGCCTCGGTCAGTCCGGCCTTGTAGGCCAGCGCGGCCGCCGTTTTGAAGGACATTTCCGACGAGTCGACAGGGTGATAGGAGCCGTCAACCAGCGTGGCCTTTAGCCCGATTACCGGGTAGCCGGCCAGAACGCCGCGCTCCGCACTCTCGCGCAGTCCCTTTTCAACAGCGGGGAAGAAGTTTTTGGGCACTGCACCGCCGAACACCTTTTCCTCGAAAACCAGTTCGGTGCTGTCGCACGGCTCAAACTCAATCCAAACATCACCGAATTGGCCGTGGCCGCCCGACTGCTTTTTGTGCTTGCCCTGCACGCGCACCTTCTTGCGTATGGTCTCGCGGTAGGGTATCTTGGGCTGTTTGAGGCTCATGTCGGCGCCGAATTTGTTTTTCAGTTTCGATGCGATAACATCCAAGTGCTGTTCGCCCATGCCCGAGAGTATCTGCTCGCCGGTGTCCTTGTTGAGCACAAAGGTGATGGTCGGGTCCTCCTCCATCAGCCGCGCAAGACCGAGAGCGATTTTTTCCTCGTCGCCCTTTTTGACGGCGTAAACGGCCATCGAAAGGTTGGGAGCAGGATAATTTACCCCCCTTAACTTAAGCGGTTTGGCCGGTGAGCACAGGGTGTCGCCGGTGATAATGTCGGTCAGTTTGGTGACGGCGCCGATGTCACCGGCACCGATGTAGTCGGCGTCCTCCTGCCGGCCGCCGCGCAGGGTGACCGTCTTGGCTATGCGCACCTCATCTCCGGTGCGCGCACAAATCAACTTTGAAGCGGGCGAAATTTTGCCCGAAACCACCTTGAATATCGACATCTTGCCGACGAAGGGATCGGCCACCGTCTTGAAAACTATCGCGGCGTCTGCGCCCGATTGGTCACAGTGTACTTCAACCGGCTGTCCGTCAGCGTCGGCCGTCTCGGTCAGGTCGGTCGGTGCCGGCAGTATGCTCATCATCAGTTGCAAAGACAACTCAACAGCCTCGCCCGTCTGGCCCGCTCCCGCAAATACGGGGCATATCTCGCCCGAGATTACGCCTCGGCGCAGGGCGGATATCATCTCGTCCTTGCTAAACGGCTGTCCGTCAAAGTATTTTTCCATCAGCGCCTCGTCCTGCGATGCGACGGCCTCGTGCATCAGGTCAAACATGTGCGCCAGCCGCTCGTCGCCGTAACTGTCGGTCGGAGTCAGCCGGCCGCCGTCGTTTTTGTACGCCTGACCGCTGATGAGGTCAACATAGCCGCCCAGCGTGTCGCCGTCGTAGAAGGGGGCGACAACTGGGCATATCTTGGCGCCGTATTTGCCGGTCAGGCGCGAAAGCACCTTGTAGTAATTGGCGTGCGCCGAGTTTAACTTGCCGATGAAAAAGGCAATCGGATTGCCGGCGGCCGCCGAAATTTCGTACGCCGACTCACTGCCGACATTGAGGCCTGACTTGCCCGAGAGGACAATCAGCGAGCAGTCGGCCGCGCGCACCGCCTCGTGCACGCCGGCCTCAAAGTCGAACAGTCCGGGTGCGTCGATGAGGTTTAACTTGTAATCGCCCGCGTCAACCGAGCAGACAGAGGTCGAAACCGAAATGCCGCGCTTTTTTTCCTCGGGGTCAAAGTCCATATATGTACTGCCATCTCCGACATTTCCCATACGCTCGATGACGCCGTAATGCAGCAATATCGACTCAGCCAGAGTCGTTTTTCCGCAACTGCCGTGACCGAGCAGTGCAATATTGCGGATATTTTCAGGGTTAAAATGTTTCATATTTATTACGCTCCTATCTAACCGCCGATGGCGGGAATAAACAATGATTGCAAGTCTGTTTTGGCAAACAAAACAAAAATTATTTAGAATTACGAAATTATTATAGCATATTACACAATCATATGCAATATTTTAGTCGGCAAATATTTATTTTTGTCAAGCATATATATTGTACTGCATTAAGTTTGTAAAATATGACCAATGAATGGGACAAATTTGTGTGTCTTTAAGGCCGCTCGCATAAATAGGGAAAAACCGGACAAAAATAAGCGTAAGGATTATGAAAGGGCGGATAGATGTGATTTACGAGAGAAAAAGCAGGCTGAGAGGACTGGGCTTTACGGCGGTACTGTGCGTGTGCATGCTGTGCGTCGGCGCGGCTACATGGATAGGGATAAACTCAATGAATGACGATGTGCCGATAGACAGCACTTCCTCGGCCGTGTCGGCTGTTTCGTCGGTGTCAAATTCTTCTGCCGCATCGGGCACGCACACATCGTCGGCGGGGCAGATATCGAGTGCGGCAGCCAGCCGGACAACCGGCGCCGCCGACACGCCGTCGGCTGAGAGTGAGCAAGTTTTGCAGGCGGCGTCGCCGTCGGCCGGCTTTTTTGTCATGCCGATAACCGGCGAGATAATCAAGCCGTTTGATGACAGCAAACTGCAATACTCCATGACCTACAAGGACTGGCGCCTGCACACAGGGGTGGACATTGCCGCCGACAAAGGCGCCGAGATACGCTCGGCCGGTGACGGCACCGTCAAGCGGATATACGAGGACGGCATGTACGGCAATGTTGTAGAAATCGACCACGGAAACGGAATAACCGGAATATATTGCAGTATCGACAGCATAAAGGTTAAAGAGGGGGATACGGTAGAGGCCAACACTCTCATTGGCAGTCTCGGCATTGTCCCGTGCGAAAGCGTTGAGCAGGTGCATCTGCATTTCAGCCTGCTCAAGGATGGCAAGCCGGTCTCTCCGAGCGATATGATAGGTGTCAACTGACCTGCCCACGGAAAACAGGTGTATCTGATACGGGCAGTACGGCGGGCTGATGTGCTGACTTATTTGCGCATCGGCCCGTCATGCTGTAAAAAATGGCGTTGAATAGTTGCGGCAGAAGTGTTATAATATGATATAGCGATGATATAACCAAAATGAGAGGTGTTGTAAATGAAACATGGTACATACGATTTTCTGACGCGTCACGGCATGCACTTTGACGCGATTGACATTGAGCGGGGGACGACCGAATTTGCCGACGAAATGCGCCGTGGCTTGAGCGGGAATTGTAGTTCGCTGCTGATGATACCAACCTATATCGGCGTTTCGGGCAGTGTGCCCCAAAATAAGCCGGTAATAGTTATGGATGCCGGCGGCACCAATTTCCGTATTGCCACCGTCAGATTTGATGAAAGCGGCTCGGCCCGCATAGACAACTTCAACAAGTATCCCATGCCGGGCACAAACGGCGAGTTGGGATTTGATGAGTTT
>JAQXHB010000041.1 GCA_029007015.1 Bacillota bacterium
GCCGTATATCGAGTGGCGGCTCTTGCAGTCGGGGCACTCAAAGTATGACATGTTCTCGACAATTCCAATGACCGGAATGTCCATCATGTCGGCCATTTTGACCGCCTTTTCCACAATCATGGACACCAGTTCCTGCGGAGAGGTGACCACGATGATGCCGTCGACCGGCAGTGACTGAAATACAGTCAGCGGAACATCGCCGGTGCCGGGAGGCATATCGACAAACATGTAGTCGACATCGTTCCAGACAACATCGGTCCAAAACTGCTTGACCGCGCCGGCAATGACCGGGCCGCGCCATACCACCGGGTCGGTGTCGTTCTCAAGCAGTAAGTTGGTTGACATAATCTCGGTACCCATTTTGCTGATGGCAGGGTAAATGTAGGTACCGTCGCCTTTAGCATTTTCCTTAATGCCAAATGCCTTCGGGATAGACGGGCCGGTGATGTCAGCGTCCAAAATGGCGGTCTTGTATCCCTTTCTCTGCTGTAAGACGCTCAGCAGGCAGGTGACCATTGATTTGCCTACTCCGCCCTTGCCGCTGACGACGGCGATGACCTTCTTAACACTGGAAAGGTCGTTGAGTTTTTCCTTCATATCAGCACTCTCGCGGCTGGAGCAATTCTCGCCGCAGGTACTGCAGTCGTGTGTACATTCGCTCATGCTAATTCTCCTCACAATAATACATTGATATATATTATACACCCGATTGACCAAAAAGTCACTACTATTTTTTTGTTCTGCCGACCGATTTATTATCATAAATTTTAATAAAACTAATTTGCGCGGGGAATAAAATGGAACAAAACTTAAAAAAACACAGTAATAAGCCCTTTGACCCACTCATTCGACTGATAGTTTTGCAGGTGTCGGTGTGCGCGTTGCTGCTTATGGCGGCATTTGCCGTCAAACTAATCGGCGGCGACCTGTATGAGCAGTGCCGTCGGCAGTATATAGCCGATTTTGAGGACACGACCGACATCGGTGAGGTGCTTGACCTGCTCAGTTCTGACGGTCAAAAGGACGGCCAATCGAGTGATGTGTCGGCACTGCCGGTTTCTGCCGGCGGAGAGACTCAAGAGGATAAGCAAACCGATGCCGATGAGCCCGATGAGCAGGATGCCAGTTCATACGAATTTGACCTCTCTCAAGTACAGCAGATGGCATCGGTGCGCCTCGCATCAAACAGTATGGGCATGCCATACTCGGGCGGCCGCATTACATCGAAGTTTGGGTACAGAGTCAATCCCGTTTCAGGCCAGTATAAATTGCATGGCGGGCTGGATATCGGCCTCGATATGGGCGACGACATATATGCGGCACTTCCGGGCACGGTCAGCAAGGCTGCATCGAGCAGTGATTACGGCAACTTTGTGATCATCGACCACGGCTCCGGATTACAAACTCTGTATGCTCACTGCTCAAAACTGCTGGTAAAAGAGGGCGACATAGTCAAAAAGAGTGATACGGTTGCGCTGGTGGGGTCGACGGGCGTCTCAACCGGCCCGCATTTACATTTTGAAGTGAGGGTTGGCGGCACGCGAATAGACCCGTTGATTGTTTTGCCGCAAATCAATGAAGCGTAATTCGGTAGCAATCGACATAGGTTTTTCATTTGCGCTGATGCTGGCGGTGGTGCTGCTGCTTGATTTCAGCGGTGTGGCGGCAATGTCGTTGGCCGCTGCCGCGGTGCATGAATGCGGACACATTGCGGCGATGAAACTGCTCGGCCGCAGTCCGCGCAAAATAAAAATGCGATTGAGCGGAGTTTACATAACGCAAGATAGCGAAATACATTCGCTCCGCTCCGACGCAGTCGTGGCGGCGTCAGGGCCGGCGGCTAATTTGATATGCGCGGCGATAATGCTCGCGGTTAATTTGCACCTAAACAGCGATGTGCTGTGGCTGTTCGGGTTTGCCATGCTGGTTATGGGAAGTTTCAATTTACTGCCTATTTCAGGGCTTGACGGCGGCGATTTGCTGAGAATATTTGCGATGAGCACATTTTCTGAGCACGCGGCTGATGCCATCATTAAGTGGTCATCGCTCGGCTTTGCGGTTGCTCTGATAGCAGCCGGAGTTGGACTCTTTTTTACAGTTGGAAATGGCTGTCTGGCACTGATTGGGGTTTACATAATGTTGTTCTCGCTATTTCCGCGCGAAGTAGCATAGCGCAAAAAAACCTGCCGATAAGGAATGACCCTATCGGCAGGTTTTATATCTGCTTTATGAGCGAAGTTGAGCACCGAGTTTTTGGGCCTCGGCAATAATCTTCTTCATAACCTTTTCGCTCTGCTTGTCGTTGAGAGTGCCGCTGTCACTGCGCAGTGTCATGGCATAAGCAACACTCTTTTTGCCGGACGGAATCTGTGCGCCGGTGTAAACATCAAACAGTTCTATGCTCTCAAGCAGTGCACCGGCGCCGGTGCGAATGGCCTTTTCGAGTGAGAGAACCGGCAGGTCGATGTCACAGATGACGGCAATGTCGCGCGTGACCGACGGGAACTTCGGCAAAGGCGAGAAGTGCCTGTCGGCGCTGCGTACAGCGTACAATTCATCGACATATAATTCGGCGGTATATGTCTTGGTGCCGATTTCAAAGTTGTCGGCCACTGACGGGTGAATTTCACCGACTATACCGATGAGTTTATCACCGACTGTCAGTTTGGCGGTACGGCCGGGGTGATAGGCGTACTCATCGGCGTCGGCGGCCACATCGTACTCCTCCACGCCCAACTGCTTGAGCAGTGCCTCGACCGAGCCTTTAACGGTGAAAAAGTCGACGCCGTCGCCGTATGCGCCGAGCATAATCTTTTTGCGCTCGATGGGCAGTTGTCCGTCGCCCTGCGGAATGTACTCGGTTGCTATCTCGTACAAAGCGGCCGACTTGTTGCGGTTGTTGTAGTTGGTTGCCAGCGTCAGCAGCATGCTGGGCAGTGCGGTGGTGCGCATGATTGAGGTGTCCTCACCGAGAGGATTGCTGATGACCACCGAGCGGCGGCCACTGTCATCCTCGGGCATGTTGACCTTGTCATACAGTTTGGGGCTGATGAACGAGTAGGTGATTATCTGGCTGTATCCGAGGGCCAGCAGGGTGCTGCCGACAGTGCGCTCGAATTTCTGCTCATCGGTCACTTTTGCCGAGGCACTGCCGCGTATGCAACTCTCGGCAATGTTGTTGTAGCCGTAGATGCGTGCAATTTCCTCTGCGATGTCGGCCTTGTGCTCGATATCGGTGCGGAAGTAAGGCACGGTTACAGTGTCGCCGTCGACCGTAAACTGCAGTCGGCTGAGAATGTCGGTCATATCCTCGCGGCTGATATCGGTGCCGAGGAAGCGGTTGGTCCACTCGGGGTCAAACTTGACTGTTTTGGGAGTTGAATCAAAGTGAGCCTCGTCGATTTGGCCGCATACAACATCGCCGGCGTCGAGCAGGGTGATAAGTTCGCAGGCGCGCTCAAGTGCCGCTTTGCACAGTTTGGGCGGCAGTCCCTTTTCATAGCGAGATGACGCGTCGGTACGCATGCCGAGCGCCTTGGCTGTTGTGCGCACGCTGGCGCCGTCAAAGCAGGCCGACTCAAAAACAATAGTGGTTGTGTCATCCATAATTCCGGAATATTCGCCGCCCATGACGCCGGCCACGGCGATGGGCTTTTCGGTGTCAGCGATGACCAGCATGCGGTCGTTCAGTTTGCGCTCATTGCCGTCAAGCGTGGTGATGGCTTCGCCGTCGCGGGCGCGGCGCACCTCGATTTGTCCGTCCTTGACAAATCGGTAGTCAAATGCGTGCATCGGCTGGCCGTACTCAAGCATGACATAGTTGGTGATATCGACAATGTTGTTAATGGGGCGCACGCCGCTTGCACGCAGACGCTCGCGCATCCAGCGGGGCGACGGTGCCACGCGTATGTTCTGGACCACGCGCGCCATGTAGCGGCTGCACAGGTCGGTGGCGGTGACGCTCACCTTGAGCATATCGTTTATATTGCCGCCGTGTTCGGTAACGACCGGCTGCGGGTCGGTCAGACTGCCGCCAAAGGTGACAGCCGTCTCACGCGCAAGGCCGAGCACCGAAAGGCAGTCGGCGCGGTTGGAGGTAATCTCAAACTCAACCACCGTGTCGTTGTAACCGATGGCCTCTTTGATGTCGTCACCTGGCTTGCAGTTCTCCTGCAAAACGAATATGCCGTCCTCAATGGCATAGGGGAAATCCCCGAGGGTAAGCCCCAACTCACCGAGGGAACACATCATTCCGCAACTGGCAACGCCGCGCAGTTTGCCCTTTTTAATCTTGATACCGCCGGGCAGGGTGGAGCCGTCGAGCGCGACCGGTACGAGGTCACCGACGGTCAAATTCTGCGCGCCGGTAACTATCTGAATGGTCTCACTGCCGACATAAACCTGACAGATGACCAAATGGTCTGAGTCGGGGTGCTTGACTATCTCGTCGACACGGCCGACCACCACTTTGCTGATTTCCTCGCCCTCAAAGGAGTAGCCCTCAACCTTGGAGCCGCTCATTGTCAAAGCCTCGGAATATTCGCGGGGTGAGACTGAGGTGGCTGTAAATTCATGCAGCCATTTCATTGAAAGATCCATTGTTAAGCCTCCTTAAAACTGATTGAGAAAACGCTGGTCGTTTTCGTAGAAAAGGCGCAAATCGTCAATGCCGAAACGGCGCATGACTATGCGCTCCAAGCCGAGTCCGAATGCAAAGCCACTGTACTCCTCGGGGTCGATGCCGCAGTTTGAGAGCACCTTCGGGTGTACCATGCCGCAACCGAGTATTTCAATCCAACCCTCGCCCTTGCACAGACGGCAGCCCTTGCCGCCGCAGGCAAAGCACATGGTGTCCATTTCGGCCGACGGCTCGGTGAAGGGGAAATGGTGCGGACGGAAACGCACAACGGCATCTTCGCCGTAAAGACGCTTGGCAAACTCAGCCAAAGTGCCCTTGAGGTCGCCCATGGTAACTCCCTTGTCAACCACCAATCCCTCGATTTGGTGGAATACCGGCGAATGGGTGGCGTCAACTGCGTCGGAGCGGTAAACGCGGCCGGGAGATATAATTCGTATCGGCGGCTTCTGCTTCTCCATAACGCGCACCTGCACGGGAGAGGTTTGGGTGCGGAGCAGGATGTTGGGGGTGATATAGAATGTGTCCTGCGTGTCGCGCGCCGGATGGTTCTTGGGTATGTTTAGAGCTTCAAAATTGTAGTAGTCGTATTCTACCTCGGGGCCGGTTGCCACCTCAAATCCCATGCCGAGGAATATCTCTTTAACCTCGTCGAGGACTATTTCAAGCGGATGTTTCTTGCCGAGGGGATGTTTTGTGCCCGGCATGGTTACATCAAGTTTTTCGGCGGCCAGTTTCCTGGACGATTCGGCCGCGCTGATTTCGGCTGTGCGCTCGGCTATCTCGCGCTCGATGTCGGCGCGAATTTGGTTGGCCAGTTGGCCGATAAGCGGCCTCTCCTCCGGCGAGAGGGAGCCCATCTGCTTGAGAATGGCTGTCAACTCGCCCTTTTTGCCTAGGAAGCGTACGCGCACCGACTCGATAAGTTGGTTGCTGTCGGCTGCGCGCAGAGCCTCGTCGGCCGCCGCTTTGATTGCTTCAAGCTGCTGTTTCATGATATTTTCACCTCATTTGTATTTTCGGGACAATAAAAAACGCCCCTTTCTGACGAAAGGGACGAAACAAAACCGTTCCGCGGTACCACCCTTATTCATGCTTATAGAAGCAAACACTCCCGTGACCGTTAACGGTGTCATCCGTCGCGGCCTAACAGCGGGTATGCTTTCAGCCGCGCCGCTCCGAAGGGAAATTTCACCGACAGTCAGTGCGGTGCGCTTACAGCCAAACGGCGCGCCGTCTCTGGGCAGTGACATGCAGTCGGTTACTTTGCTTCATCACAGCGTTTACCAAGACATTATAACACCGCATGGGCCATTTTGCAAGGATTTTATCAAAAAATAAATCAGTAAAAAATATCTTCTGCGCCGACGCTGATTTTTTGCACGGCCGATAGAAAGCGGTCAATGTCATACGCCGAGGTGAATGCCGACGGGCAAATGCGTACAGTGCCCTGACTAAGGGTGCCCAGCCGCTTGTGCGCAGTCGGCGCGCAGTGCAGTCCCGCCCGGGTGGCGATGCCGTATTTTGCCAGAGCGTCGGCCGCCTCTACGCTGTTGACCGAGCCGATGTTAAAGGACAGCACCGGCACAAAATTTTCGTCGGGCTTTTTGGTGTAAAGGCGCACCTTGCGTATATTTGCCAGCCCGTCGTACGCTCTGCCTATCAGCGCCATTTCGTGCGAATAAATGTGGTTAATACCCTTGGAGCGCACAAAATCAATGCCGGCCGAAATACCGCATATACCGGGCACATTGACTGTGCCGCTCTCGTACCGCTCGGGCATATCGTCCGGCTGGTGCATATTTATCGATGCAGTGCCGGTGCCACCCTCGATGATGGTTTGCGGCAGTTCGCCGTTTATGATGAGCATGCCGGTGCCCATAGGTGCGTACAGCCCCTTGTGCGGCGCGATACATAGATAGTTAATGTGCATATCCTTTACATTGATGGGCAGTACGCCGGCCGTCTGCGCACAGTCGACGGCCAACAGCACGCCGTGTTTAAAGCAGATTTCGCCTATGCGCTCTATCGGCAGACGCACGCCGCATACATTTGATGCATGGGTCACTATCACTAGCCGCGTGCCCGGATTGATGGCTGCTTCAAATGCACGCACTGTCGCGTCAGGGTCTCCGACGGTTATCTCGGCTGTGTCCACATTGACGCCCTGCTCACGCAGCCGCGTCAGCGGTCGCATGACAGCGTTATGTTCCATCGAGGAGGTAACGACGCGGTCACCCGGATGCAGTAACCCCTTCATCACCATGTTGAGCGACTGGGTGCAGTTTTGTGTGAATATGACCTGTTCGGGCGACTCTGCGCCGAACAGTTCGGCCGCCTTACTGCGGGCGGAATATATCGCCTCGGCCGCCTTTTGCGAGGTTGCATGAGCACTGCGCCCGGGGTTGGCACAGAGATGCTTGATGGCCTCGGCGCAAGCGTTTGCCACCGCATGCGGCTTGGGTGATGTGGTTGCTGCGTTGTCCAAATATATCATACGGTTACCTCCGCGAGTGTTTTACTGTGTGTCTATTCCCAATACTTTGATGCCATTTGAGCGTAACAGTTCTGCCGCCGCTTGAGGGTCGGACGAGAGGGTTATGCTATATCCGCATCCGGCGCCGTCCAACCTGCCCTTGGTCTTTTCAATAAAGGCTTTGTATCCCTTTGAGCGCAAAATATCCCGCCCGCGAATGGCATGCGTGATTGAGCCGACCATAATTGAGTTTTTGACCATTGCTCTGCCTCCGTCTTTTTTTCAGCAAAAATAAAAGACCGTTTACTTGCGCTCAATACATCATATGCAAGTAAACGGTCTTGTGCTTATGTTTAGTTTTCGATAAGGCAGACAGCGTGGGCGGCTATGCCCAGCCCCTCGCCGGTGTAGCCGAGCCCCTCCTCGGTGGTGGCCTTGACGCTGACACTGCTGTCATCAAGCCCCAGTGCGCCGGCGATGTTGGTACGCATCATGTCGATGTACGGCCGCAGTTTGGGCCGCTGGCAAAGCACCGTCGCGTCAATGTTTACGATGCGGTAGCCGTTTTCGTGCAAAAGGCGGCCGACGGCGGCGGTAAGCATCAGGCTGTCGGCATCTTTGAATCGCTCGTCGCTGTCCGGAAAGTGCAGTCCGATGTCGCCCAGCGCGGCCGCGCCGAGCAGCGCATCGCAAATGGCGTGCAGCAGTACATCGGCGTCGCTGTGCCCGAGCAGTCCGCGCTCAAACGGCACATTAACGCCGCCCAGTATGAGCGGGCGCCCCTCGACGAGACGGTGTGTGTCAAATCCGTGGCCAATTCTCATTGAGTCACGCACTTCCTTTCGATGGTGTTAATTTAAATTATACAACATGGACCGCAAATTATCAAGTTTTTCAAAAATCCCTGCAATTTTTGCTTTTTCGCTATTGATAAATTTTACTTTCATGATAAAATATATTAGTAGAGTATATTTTTAGTAGTGCTTTTTGGAGGTGACGGTCTTGTCCGCCTTTGTCCAGTTTATCAATACTGTCTGGCATCAGTTTGTGGGGGTTATGTCGCAGTACAATATAATTGTCGATACCCTCGACATATTGCTGGTCGCTTTTGTAATATACAAACTCATCCAGATTGTGCGTCAGACGCGTGCCAAGCAACTCACATACGGCGTCGTTTTGCTGCTCATGGTCTGGCTGATTTCCGGCTGGATGGGTATGCGCACCGTTTCGGCCGTTTTGCAGAGTATATTTACACAGGGCGTTTTGGCTGTCGCCATCATCTTCCAGCCCGAGATACGCTCGGCGCTCGAATTGGTCAGCCGCTCCAATATCGGCTCACTTGTGCGCGGAGCAACGCAAAAGAGCGTCATGGCTGAGTGCATTGACAGCGTCTGTCATGCCTGCCAAAATTTTCAAAACAGCAAGACGGGCGCCCTCATCGTATTTGAACGCAGTACCAAACTGGGTGATATTATCAGCACCGGCACGGTTATCAATGCCGATGTCAGCCCTGAAATTATCGGCAACATATTCTTTGTCAATACCCCACTTCACGACGGCGCAATGATTATCCGTGACGGCCGTATTGCCGCCGCAGGCTGCATTCTGCCGCTGACCCACGCATCGGTCAACAAGCAGTTGGGTACACGCCACCGCGCCTCGATGGGTATGACCGAGATATCCGATGCAGTTGTCGTCGTCGTATCCGAGGAAACCGGCACCATTTCGGTATCAATGGGCGGACATATTGAGCGCGGATTTAACCATATCACACTCAAAGAACTGCTCATGGCCGAACTGATACCCGAGACCGAGGACAACCAGAGCGGTACCTTCTTTAAGCGTCTGTTCAAAGGGGGTAAGAAACAATGAAGCGGATAAATAAATTTGTTTCGCGTTTGGTGCACAATGACCGCTTTGTAATGGTGGTTTCACTGGTCATATCGTTTGCCATTTGGTTTTCGTTTGCTCAGTCGGACGACCCCATCATCTCGCGCACAGTCAGTAATGTGCCGGTCAATATCACTTTGAACGATACCGCCCTCTCCGGCATGGGGCTGGAGGTGATAACCGACACCGATCTGACCGCCAATGTCAGAATTTCGGGCAAGGCGAGTTCGATATATTCCATTTCGGCGGCCGATATGACCGTTACGCCCAATGTGACGGCTGTCAGCAGTGCCGGCGAATACGAGGTGCGCCTGACAGCCAGCAAGAACAGCGCGTTTGCCGGATTTGACATTGACGCCGTTGAGCCTGAAACAATGAAACTGCGCTTCGACAGCATAGTTACCCGCACATTTCCGGTTACGGCAAAGGCGCTGGGTGCGTCGGCACCCGACGGCTTGGTGGCCGAAAATGCGGTCATTGCCGACCAAGCCAACGCGACAATAGAACTGACCGGCCCTGCAACCGAGATAAACAGCATTTCTTCGGTTGTGGCTCAGGCAGATGTCAACAAGGAACTGAAATCGACCGAGACCATGTCGGCTGACATCGTACTGCTTGACACCGACGGCCAAGAGATAAGTACGCGGTATATCACGATGTCATTTGCCAAGGCGGATATCACCGTCAGCATTTCGCGTATGAAAGATGTGCCGCTGGTGGCGACCTTTATCGGTGCGCCGTCTGCCAACCCGGTTAAGGCTGAATTGGATATCAAAACCACTACTGTTATCGGCCCGCCCGATATCATTGATGAGCTCAAGAGCATCGAACTGACACCCATCGATATGAGCGAGGTGACCGAGTCCGGCACATACGAGTGCGGTGTGGTTCTGCCCACATCGGTGCGTAGTTATGACGGCGTCGACAAGGTAAATGTCAAGTTGACCGTCAGCGGCTGCACGAGCAAGTCGGTAACCGTTTCGGGATTCAGTGCGAGCAATGTGCCTCTTGGACTCAAGGCGTCGCTCTCGAAATCGGTTACGGTGACGCTCATGGGCAAATCGTCTCAGATTCGCTCGCTGACCGCCGATGACATTACGATAAATGTCGATATGTCCAATTACAGCAAGGCGGGCGACTACACCGTTTCGGCCACCGTATCGGTCAAGGGTCATGATGCCGTTTGGGTAATCGGCGGGGATTACACCGCCGCAGTTACTCTGAAGTAATTATGACAAATAAATAACACAAACCAAAATCACCTCATGGTCATAAAATGCTGTGAGGTGATTTGTATGCCGGAAGCGGTACTTTACATAATTGCACTTGTGCTGTCAATTTACGGTTTGGCGTCGCTCTTGAGGCGGCTGGTAATGATGTTTATCTCTTGCTGTGATCACACGCGCACCGCGGTGATTGTGCGCCCGAGAGGCATCGACACGGAACTGCAGTTGCGCGGTGCCGTTCAACTGGCCGAGGAGCAGGGAGTAGCGGTGGTCGTACTGTGTGACCGATTGGACGATGAAGGCGCAAAGGTGTGCAGGATGTTTGGGCAAACCCACGAGAATATAGTCCTTTGTGACGGTATAAACCAATTGCAGGAATATATTTTTATGCAGATGTAAAAAACGGAGGTGACACGGCGTGAACGAGGATAGTCGGCAGATAAGCGGCAGTGTGGAGCGCATAACATTTTATAACGAGGAAAACGGCTTTACGGTGCTTGAACTTGCATGCGACGGCGAACTTGTGTGCGTGGTGGGCTGTATGCCGATGGTGTCACCTGGTGAAGAACTGGATATAATCGGCCGATTTGATATGCACCCCTCCTACGGTCTGCAGTTCAGGGCCGAGGCTTGTCAGCGCCGACTGCCCGTTACGGCGGCAGCCATTTTGAAGTATCTGTCGGGCGGCGCTATCAAGGGCATCGGCCCGTCGACGGCCGCCAAATTGGTCGACCGCTTTGGCGATAAAACCCTCGAAATCATCGAGTGTGAGCCGGAAAGGTTGGCTGAAGTGAGCGGCATCTCACCGGCAAAGGCCAAGAAAATTTATGAGGATTACCTCAGCCAATTCGGCGTGCGCGAAGTGACGCTGTTTCTGTCACAATTCGGGGTGACGCCCGACCAGGCTCTGCGCGTGTATAAGGTGATGGGGCAGGGGTGCGTCGATAAAATTCGCGCCAACCCGTTCTTCCTTTGCGGCGATGAAATATCGTTGCCGTTTGAGCAGGTTGACATAATATCAAACCAACTGGGCTTTTCCAACGATTTTACCTTCCGCGTCGAAGCCGGCATCGAGTATGTGCTCAGACATAATCTGGGCAACGGTCATACCTGCCTGCCGCGCGACCGACTGGTCGAGCGCGCAAGCGCACTGCTCGGGCTTGAGACAGATGAAGTAAACGGCGAAGTTGAGCATCTGATTTCGGCGGCACGCCTCGCAGAGGAGAAGATTGACGGACGCAGTTTTGTCTATTTGGCGGCCATGCATCGGGCCGAGAGTTTTTGCGCCGCGACACTTCTGCAAATGATGCAACTGCTGCAGTGCAGCGTCATCGGCCGAGGAGAGATTGACGCTCTGGAAAAGGCGCAGGGCATAGCATATGCCGAGCGACAGCGTCAGTCCATCGAACTGGCCCTCAGCCGCGCAGTGACCATCCTGACCGGCGGCCCCGGCACCGGCAAAACCACCACACTGCGCGCCATTATCACGCTGTTTGAGAAGCACGGCATTGACTACATTTTAGCGGCGCCGACCGGCCGTGCCGCCAAGCGAATGTCTGAGGTGACCGACCGTGAGGCCAAGACCATACACCGCCTGCTGGAGGTGGAGTGGCGCGGCGGCACCCGTCCTGTTTTCACACGCAATGAGCACAATCCGCTTGAGTGCAAAGCCATTATTGTAGATGAGATGTCGATGGTTGACATAATGCTGTTTCAATCTCTGCTGAAGGCGCTGCCGCTGGGGTGCAGACTGATAATGGTGGGCGACAGCGACCAGTTGCCGAGCGTCAGCGCCGGCAATGTGCTTGACGATATGATTGAGTCGGGCGCGGTGCCGACTGTAGCGCTGGACAAGGTGTTCCGTCAGGCCATGCAGAGCACGATAGTTACCAATGCGCACAAAATAATCGACGGCGAGTATCCCGACCTTGAGCGGCGAGACAGCGATTTTTTCTTTATGGACAACCGTTCACCGTCATCGGCCGTCAATTTGATATGTGACCTCTGCGCACGCCGCCTGCCCGACGCCTACGGCTACGGCAGTGATAACATTCAGGTGCTGTGCCCCTCGCGCAAGCGCGATACCGGCACGGTCAACTTAAACAATGCTCTCCAGAACCGGCTCAACCCTCCGTCACCCGACAAGCGCCAAATGGCTGTGCGAGGCTTCATTCTGCGCGAGGGCGACAAGGTAATGCAAATTAAAAACAACTACGATATCGAGTGGTACCGCGATGACGGAACGCAGGGCGTGGGCACATTTAACGGCGATGTCGGCGTCTTGACCGAGGTTGACCCTGTGTCCGAGATGGTTGTTGTGCGCTACGAGGACAGATATGTCGGCTACTGTTCAGACGACCTTGACCAACTTGAACTGGCTTATGCCGTAACCGTGCACAAGAGTCAGGGCAGTGAGTTTGACTGTGTCATTATCCCTGTGCTGGACATGCCGCCGCAGTTAAAGTACCGCAATCTGCTTTACACCGCCGTTACACGCGCGAGAGAAAAAATAATTCTCGTCGGCTCGGAGCAGACGGTGCATGACATGGTGGATAACAACAAGCGGGTGCTCAGGTACACATCGCTCGACTTCTTTTTGAGGAGATATTCAAATGGTTAAGCCGCGGCTGTGGGACAAACTGCTGTTTCTCATTTACCCGAACAGTTGTATGTGCTGTGCGGAGCCAATCGACGGCGGCAGTTACATTTGCGGCGACTGCCTGAGAGAACTCAACAAACTGCGCAGTGACAAAGTGCGCCGCTTTTCACATAAGCGCCGCGAGGTCAGGGTGTGCAGTGTTTACCGATATGACGGCGTGGCGGCATCGGCTATTAAACGGCTCAAGTTCGGGTATGCGGCCACATCTGCGCGGCCGCTCGGTGTGGCTCTGGCCAATCGAGTGCGGCGTTTGAAATGCGACCGGTTTGATGTGGTTTGCTGTGTGCCCATGACCGGACGCGCTGTGGCCGAGCGCGGATTTAATCAGGCCGAACTTATCGCACGCGTCACGGCGCGGGAACTTGGCATCAAGTATGTGCCGCGCGCCGTCAGCAAAATCCGTGAAACGGCCGAACAGCACAAGCTGCAGGGTTCTGCACGACTGCGTAATGTCAGCGGAGCGTTTAAGGCGGACAGCCGTGCTGTCAGCGGCCGCAGCGTGCTGATTATCGACGATGTCGTCACCACAGGTGCGACGCTGTGCGAGTGCACGGCGGCATTGCTCAGCGCCGGTGCTAAGTCGGTGTTCTGTGCGACAGTGGCTTCTGCGGCCAAAGCCGGCCGTTGATATTGACAGACCGGTCGGATTAGAATATAATCAAAGCGTAGACTATTACATATGATGGGAGCAAACCATGTTTACTGATATAGGAATTGATCTCGGCACCGACCGCACTACCATAATACGCGGCAAGAGTGTCGTACTCAGCGAGCCGTCGGTTGTTATTATGGACGATTACAGCGACCAGCCGTACAAAATAGGCAGTGAGGCTTATCAGGCTATTGGGCGTGTGTCGGATAAATACAGAGCGGTTTGCCCGATTGAGCGCGGCGTTATCGCTGACTACAATGTGGCTGAGCACATGCTGCGCAGTTTTATGACCACTGTCTGCGGACAGAAGATGACCAAGCCGCGCGTTATGATTGCCATACCGAGCGGTGTTACCACCATGTCACAGCGCGCCATTATTAACGCCGTACAGAATGCGGGCGGCAGGGCCGTTTGCCCGATTGAGGCGCCGGTGGCCGCGGCCATGGGTATGGGCATTGATTTTACCAAGCCGCGCGGCTCCATTATTGTCGATATCGGCGCCGGAACTACCGATGTCGCCGTTATGTCTATGGGCGGACTTTCCAAGTGCGAGTCGGCGCCGGTGGCCGGCAATGACATTGACGACGCTATCATTCGCCACATCAAAAAGGAGTACAATCTGCTCATCGGTCGGCACACTGCACGCGACATCAAGCACCAAATCGGTACTGCCGTCATGCGCGATGTCGAGGTGGCTATGCAGGCCAAGGGGCTTGATTTGTCGACCGGTCTGCCCGGCATGACCGAGGTGACCGCCAACGAAATTTGCGAGGCCATCAGCGAGGAAACCGAGCAAATTTGCGCCGCCATTCAGGCTGTGCTCAATAAGACGCCGCCCGAACTGGTCGGTGACATCGCGGCCGACGGTATTTATGCCTGCGGAGGCACTATGATGCTCAGCGGTATGCGCGAACTGCTCAGTGAGCGGCTGGGCATCAAGATAAATATGCCTGCAAATCCGCTCGGTTGTGTTGTAAAGGGCCTTGGGGTTGCACTGCGGCAGATGGGCATTATGGGCAACCGCGGATACCAGTTTCACACTACACGCGACCTCATAATCGAGTAAATATTGGGTATTCTATATTCGCAGATTTTTTTGAAAGGATGTTGCGAATATGGAATTTAAGGGCAGTAAGACAGAGGCAAATTTGATGGCCGCTTTTGCAGGTGAATCGCAGGCGTCTGTCAAATACAGTTACTATGCCGATGCGGCCAAAAAGGATGGGTACGAGCACATTGCCGCCGTTTTTACCGAGACGGCCGACAACGAGCGGGCGCATGCAAATGTATGGTTTAAACTTTTGCATGGCGGCAATGTCGACCCGACGGTTGAGAATCTGGACGCGGCGGCAGGCGGCGAGAACTTTGAGTGGACAAAAATGTATGCCGGCTTTGCCGCCGAGGCGAGGGAAGAGGGCTTCAACGAGATTGCCATGCTGTTTGAATTGGTCGGCTCGATTGAGAATCGCCACGAGGAGCGGTTCCGTCGACTGATTGATGAGCTGAACAACGGCACGGTCTTTAAGTGTGACAGCGTCTGTCTGTGGAAATGCCGCAACTGCGGCTATGTTCATGTGGGCGAGACGGCGCCGCGTATGTGCCCCGTCTGCAAGCATCCGCAGTCATATTTTGAACCGACCGATGAATATCAGTTAAACAGCGGCCGCACCGATTGACTTTTTCGGCCGGAGGTGGTACTATAATATCCGGAGGGGATAGGCATGAGTATTCGGCTGAATGACGATAAGCAGGTTGTGGAGAAAATAAAAGAGGGACTTCGCATGCGCGGCGGTTACTGCCCGTGCCGACTGGAGAAAACCGAGGACAACAAGTGTATATGCAAGGAGTTCCGTGAGCAGATGGCCGACGACTCGTTTGAGGGCTACTGTCACTGCATGCTGTATTACAAGTCAAAAGATTGAGAGGAAATATCATGTCAGTTACATTTCTTAATGCCGATAATTTCGATACAGAGGTCATGCAGTGCGCCGATAGGGTGCTCATCGACTTTTATGCCGATTGGTGCGGGCCCTGCCACATGCTCTCTCCCGTTATAGAACAGGTGGCGGAGGAACGCGCAGATATTCATGTGTGCAAGGTCAATGTGGATAGGGCGCCCGAACTGGCCGCTCAATTTGGAATTACTTCGATTCCGGCACTGGTTGTGATGGACGGCGGCCGAATTATCCGCCGCTCGGTCGGTTTTATGCCCAAAGAAGATGTGCTGGAGTTGCTTAAATAACCGGCATAAACGATAAATATAAGGCAAAGCCCGTGGTGATGTGATAAACGCCACGGGCTTTGCTTATTTACACTTTTTAATGTGCCAAATATCCTCAGCATACTCGCTGACGGTGCGGTCGGATGAAAATTTGCCGGCCGAGCACATATTGAGCCACTGCTTTTTGGCGAAAGCGTATCGGTCGCGGTAATCGTTGTTTATACGCTTTTTTGTTTTAAGAAAACTGTCAAAATCGAGCAGCAGGCAGTAGTTGTCGGCGCGGCTGTAATCGGACCGGTCGAGCAGTGAGTGATAGAGTTCTGCAAACATTCCGGTGCCGCCGTCATCGAGCGTTCCGTCGATGAGCGCGTCCAGGCACCTTTTAATGCGGCTGTCGCTCTCGTAATATTTGCGTGGGTCGTAGGTGTCCCGCAGGGCTTCAATTTCCTCTACGCGGGCGCCGAAGATATAGTTGTTTTCATCTCCCGCCTCGCGGACAATTTCGATGTTTGCACCGTCGTATGTGCCGAGCGTGACGGCGCCGTTGAGCATCAGTTTCATGTTGCCGGTGCCTGATGCTTCGGTGCCGGCGGTCGATATCTGTTCGGACACATCTGCCGCGGCGACAATCTTTTCGGCATACGACACATTGTAATCGCTGACAAAAATTATTTTTAGGCAACGGTTGGCATCGGCGTCGGCATCAATGAGGCGCGAGATTTCGTTTATCAGTTTTATGATGCCCTTGGCTCGCGCGTATCCAGGCGCCGCCTTTGCGCCGAATATAAATGTCGTGGGCACAAAGTCGGTCAGCGTGCCATCCTTTATTTCAAAATACAATTCTAAAATCGCCAGAATATTGAGTAACTGCCGCTTGTATTCGTGCAGACGCTTTATCTGCGCGTCGACGATGGTGTCGGGGTCAAGCAGTTTACCGTCATGCGCGCCGATATATTTCGCAAGCAGTTGTTTGTTCTGCCGCTTTATGGCCATGAATTTGTCCAGCACATCTTTGTCATCGGCATATACCGCCAGTTTTTTCAGACTCTTGAGGTCGGTCACCCAGCGTGAGGAGCCGAGCAGTTCTGTTATCAGGCTGGACAGCCCCTGATTGCACAGCAACAGCCAGCGGCGCTGAGTGATGCCGTTTGTCTTGTTCTGAAAGCGGTCGGGGTACAGCGCGTACCATTGGCTGAGGACGCTCGACTTTATTATCTCGGTGTGCAACTCGGCAACGCCGTTGATGTGGGATGAGCAGTAGCAGGCCAGATAGGCCATGTGCACGCGATTTTTTTGCACTATCACCAGTTGCGGCCACTTGTCCTCACCGATTTTCTTGCGCCTGAGTTCCGATTTCAGCCGCGTGTTAATTCGCAGGATGATGCGTGCAATTTCGGGTGAGACGCGCTGGACCGTGCGCATCTCCCATGTTTCGAGCGCTTCTTGCATGACGGTGTGATTGGTGTAGTTGAAAACGCCTTTTGCTATGCTCAGCGCATTGTCAAAGGCGACGCCGTCGGACATCATAAGCCGTATTAACTCGGGAATGGCGATGACCGGATGGGTGTCATTGAGTTGAACGCAGACATATTGCGGTAGTCGGCTGTAATCGTCACCGTGATTTTGCTTGAATGAGCGGAGCATGTCCTTGAGTGAGGCACTGGTGAAGAAATACTGCTGCTTGAGCCGCAGTAGTTTGCCGTTGGGCGTCGAGTCGTTGGGGTAGAGCACGCGCGAGATATTCTCGGCGCGGTTGCGCTGTGCCAAAGCGTCGGAGTATTTGCACTGATTGAACTTATCAAAGTCAAACGGCTGAATCGGTTCGCATTGCCATAGGCGGATGGTGTCGATGTGCTTTCCGCCGTAGCCGATGACCGGCATGTCGTAGGGCACGGCCAGAACATCGCCGTCGGCAAAATTTACTGTAACGGTTTCATCCTCGCGGCGCACCGACCAAGGGTCGCCGTGCCGTGACCAGTCATCGGCCGTCTCGGTCTGAAAGCCGTTTTCAAACCTCTGGCTAAACAGACCGTAGCGGTATCTGATGCCGTAGCCGTCGAGGGGCAGTTTAAGCGTGGCGGCGCTGTCGAGAAAGCAGGCGGCCAGCCTGCCAAGCCCACCGTTGCCGAGTGCGGCGTCCTCGACCGACTCCATGACACCGATGTCCACGCCGCTTTTGTGCAGCAGTTCGGCCATCTCGGTGTAAAGGCCGGAGCAGATAAGGTTGTTGTAGATTGCACGACCGACCAGAAATTCGGCCGATAGGTAATATGCACGACGCCCACTTGCATGTTGCTTGCGCGAATTTTCCCATGCGGGCGCGATATGCGCCATTACGGCTCCGGCCACCGCGCTGTGTAATTGGTGCGGTGTGAGACATTCAAGCGGCTTTTGATATTGCGCCCGAGCCAGCAGTTCCACTGATTTTTTAATTTCGCTCATTGTCTGTTTCTCCTTTCGCTGTGCGCCCAAACAGCCGGCATTGCTCATTGAGCCAAACCTGCCAGCCGCTGTCCATCTGCCCTTCACTTGCACGCCACTGCCAGTTTCCGCTGACGGTGGACGGCGTGTTAATGCGTCCTTCGTTACCGAGGGCGAGCAGGTCGGGCATGGTCAAAATGCAGGTTTCGGCGGTGCTGGCAATGGCGGCGCGCATCATACCGAGGCGCACTTCATCATCGGTTTCGGCTCCGAGATATCTGCGCGCAAAGGCCACATCTTTGGCATCGGCTTCTTTTGTCCAGCCGAGCACGGTGCTGTTGTCGTGCGTGCCGGTGTATACAGCACACCGCCGTGCGTAATTGTGCGGCAGGTATTGGCTTTCTTCGCGGCTGTCAAATGCAAGCTGCATTACCTTCATGCTTTCAAATCCGCACCGCTCCACCAATTTCGTCACGCCGGGTGTGATGAATCCCAAGTCCTCTGCTATTATCGGCAAACGCCCCAGTTTGCGCTCAACTTCACTCCAAAAGTCATAGCCCGGCCCTTTGCGCCAAGTTCCTACGACAGCGTCATTTGCCCCGCGCGGGATGCAGTAGTAACCCTCAAACCCTCTGAAGTGGTCTATGCGCAGTCGGTCAAATAATTGCAAGGAATATCCGAGACGCGCTATCCACCAGGCGTAGCCGTTTTTGCGCATGCCGTGCCAGTTGTATAACGGATTGCCCCAAAGTTGTCCGTGCGGCGAAAAGCCGTCGGGCGGACAGCCGGCGACAGCGGTCATGTTGCCGCTTTTGTCGGTTGCAAACAAATGTGGGCTTGTCCACAGTTCGACCGAGTCGGGCGAGACATAAATGGGGATATCACCGATAAGTTCCACCCCGTGCCGCTTCGCGTAGTCGTGCAGTGCAACCCACTGTTTTGAAAAGAGGTACTGAAGCATTTTGTGGTATTTAATGCCGTCGGCGCACCTGTCCGTCCACTCATTCAAAGCCGCCGGAGTGCGCCTGCGTATGCCCTCCGGCCAGTCGGTGAACGGGCGACCGCCCTCGCTGTCCTTGATGGCCATGAACAGCGCGTAGTTATCGAGCCACTGTCTGTGTAAATCGCAGTAGTTGTAAAAATCAGGCGGCGTCTCGGCAAAAAACCGCTCATACACGCGTGCAAATATCTGACGCCGTCCCGAATAAACCTTGCCGTAATCGACACGCGTCCCGTCGGCACCCCAGTCACGATTTAACTCATCAACTCCGATTAGTCCGCTTTCGCACAGCATATCAAGGTCGATAAACAGCGGATTGCCGGCAAATGCGGAGAAACATTGGTAGGGTGAGTCGCCGTAGCCGGTCGGCCCAATGGGTAGCATCTGCCAGTAGCGCTGGCCGCTCTCGCACAGCATGTCAATCAACCGGTACGCCCAACTGCCGAAGGTGCCTATTCCGCCGCGCGACGGCAGCGAAAATAGCGGCATTAGCACACCGCACGCGCGGACATGCCTGCGGTCGGTGTCGCCGGCGATACGCACGGTCAGTCGCATATAAGCAACCCGCTTTCTTTATCAAAAATGTGCGGTCGGTCAAGGTCGATATACAAATCGACCGTACTGCCGCTCTTAATTTGCTCGTTTGACGATATTTTGGCGATGATGTTGCTCTTGGCCAGTCGGCTGTAAATATATATTTCAGAGCCCATCATCTCGGCCAAATCGACCCGCAGCTCTACGGCATTGGAAGCGCCGCTTGCCCGTCGCCTGCAGTCGGCGTGGAAGTCCTCCGGTCTGATGGCATAAACTACCTCGCTGTCCATATATCGGCCGAGTGCCTCGTCGCTCTGCATGCGCTCGGGCAGAGGTATGGCGTAGTTTTCAAAGCAGACGCAGCGCTGTCCGTTTTGCTCGCGCAGAGTGGCGGTGATGAAGTTGATTTGCGGCGTGCCGACAAATCCGGCGACAAACATGTTGCACGGGTGCCGGTACAGATTTTTCGGTGTGTCAATCTGCTGAATGACGCCGTCCTTCATGACCACAATTCGGTCGGCCATGGTCATTGCCTCGGTTTGGTCGTGGGTCACATAGACAAAGGTGGTTTGCAGATTGCGGTGCAGCCGTGCAATTTGCGTGCGCATCTCGGTGCGCAGTTTTGCGTCCAAATTGGACAGCGGCTCGTCGAGCAGAAACACCGACGGATTGCGCACCATTGCGCGCCCCAGCGCCACTCGCTGACGCTGACCGCCCGAGAGGGCTTTCGGCTTGCGGTTAAGGTACTGCTCAATGTCCAGTATTCGCGCCGCCTCGCGCACCTTGCGGTCGATTTCCTCGCGCGGCTCCTTGCGCAGTGTCAGCGCAAAGGCCATATTCTTATATACCGTCATGTGGGGGTACAGCGCGTAGGACTGAAAGACCATGGCAATATCTCTGTCTTTGGGCGGCACATCGTTGACCAGCCGGTCACCGATATATAATTCACCTGAACTGACATCCTCCAGTCCGGCAATCATGCGCAGTGTGGTCGACTTGCCACAACCCGACGGCCCGACCAGAATTATAAACTCCTTGTCCTTTATCTCAAGATTCAGGTCGGGTATTACCGTCACCCCGTTTTCATATGTTTTGACAATGTTTTTGAGTGTAATGGAAGCCATTGTTACCGTCCTTTCAGCGGTCGGTCAAGGGGTATCAGCCCTTGACCGCGCCAGCAATTACGCCCTTGATAATATATTTCTGGGCGCTTAAATAGAATATAATAATCGGTATGATAGCCAAAACGAGCATGGCCATAAGTCCGCCGTAGTCGGTCGAACCGTAGGCGCCCTGCATGGCTAATTGTATTGCCACGGGTACTGTTTTGTTGCGCGTGCCGAGTATCAGATAGGGGAGCAGATAGTCGTTCCACACCCACATTGCATTCAGAATGGCCACCGTTATGGCTGTCGGCTTGAGAATGGGGAAAACCACCATGAAGAACGCCTGAGGCGCGTTGCATCCGTCTATTGTGGCCGCTTCTTCAATTTCGAGCGGTATACTCTTGATAAATCCCGACAGCATGAACACCGACAGCCCCGCTCCAAAGCCGAGGTAGATGAACACAATGCCAACGACATTGTCAAAGTTAATGGCGTTGACCACATATGTCATGGTGTACATGACCATCTGGAAGGGAACTATCATGCTGAACACAAACAGATAGTAGAGCACCTTGGTAAAGCGCGATTTGACGCGGACAATGTACCACGCCGTCATGGATGTGCATATCACTATCAGAGCCACCGAGCAGACGGTGATGAACAGCGAGCGGCCAAATGCGGCCAAAAAGCCTGACGATGTCAGTCCGTTTATATAGTTTTCCAGTCCGACAAATGTTTCGCTGTTTGGCAGTTCAAAGGGCGCGCCCGATATATAAAACCGGGATTTAAATGAGTTTATTACAACTATTACCACGGGCACGAGAAAGAGGGCGGCCAACAGGCAAAGCACCGCCACCGTTGCCGTACTGCCGCGCATCCTTTTTTGCTTCATCAGTGCTCGACCTCCTTTGAGCCGGTCAGGCGCAACTGCACAAAGGCCAGCACAGCCACTATCAGAAAGAAAACTACCGCCTTTGCCTGACCGACTCCCTGCCAGCCCATTCGCCCGTAAAAGGTGTCGTAGATATTGAGAGCGAGCATTTGAGTCGTGCGCTCGGGCGCGCCGGCCGTCAGGGCCAGATTTTGGTCAAACATTTTGAATGAGTTGGTCAGCGTCAAAAATGTGCATATGGTTATCGACGGCATGACCAGCGGAATTTTGATGCGAAAAAGGGTTTTCAGCGGACTTGCTCCGTCGATAGATGCCGCCTCGATTAGGTCGGTCGGCACATTTTGCAGTCCGGCTATATATATGACCATCATATAGCCGATGAGTTGCCAGTTGGTCATGACCACCAGCCCCCAACAGCCGTACTGCGTCTTATAGGTGATATCAACGCCATTAACCGACAGCAGTCCGTTTATGAGCAAATTCCATATATATCCCAGCACGATGCCGCCGATGAGATTGGGCATGAAAAATACCGAGCGAAAGAAATTGGTTCCCCGTATTCCTCGCGCAAGCATGAGCGCCAGTATAAAGGCTATAACATTTACGGTTACAATGGACACCACCGCGAACAGCGAGGTAAAGCCGAGTGCGTGCAAAAAATCGCTGTCGGTGGTGAATGCACGCACATAGTTATCAAATCCCACCCATTTTGCGTCGGTCACCGTCTTAAATTCGGTGAACGACAGCGCGACACCCATCACAAACGGCACGATAAAGGCGATGATGAATGCGGCCAGTGTTGGCAGTAAAAAGAGCGGGAAGTACTTTTTGAGCGATTTTTTCATCGGGCGTTTGTCCTTTCGGTGGGCGCGCTATGCCGCGGCGCTGCTTTCCTTTTTCCAACTTGATACCATATCTTTGACCACATCGTCCCACTTTTTGTTGCCCTGAGCATATTTGAGCAGTGACGAGCCGAACTCATCCTTGAATGTTTGAGAGGGGAAGATGGTGAAGTTCCATGCGATGCTGTTGATGCCGTCCTTGTTCATCCAGTCGATGACCTCCAAGGCAAGCGGGTCCTGCGGCTTTTCGTCGTCGTCAAAGGTGTCAAACGGCGCGATAAATCCAAACTCATTTGTCACATACTGCTTGCCTTTTTCACTTGAATACATCCAGTAAATGAAGTCGAGAGCAGCCTGCTGTTCGGCCTCGCTTGATTTTTTGTTGATGGCGTAGAAGTTCTCTGTGCCGATGCACAGACCTTGACTTTCTTCGCCATCGATGCCCGAATAAATGGGCAAAAGTTTGATATTCTCGCTCTTTACTTTGTTGCCTGATACATCACCGATTTGGCTCCACGCCCAGTTGCCGTTTTGCACCATTGCACATTTTTCAAGCGCAAATTCGGCCATAGAGTCGGCTACCGTCTTGGTGCCGACCAATTTGCGGTCGACGACCGAGTTGTTCAGGTAGAGGTCGAGTATATTTTTGAATTGGTCGGAGTATTTAAATGTTATCTCATCGGTTCCGTTTCCGGTCAGGTCGATGTCGTTGCTCTCAAATTCATAGTATAGCGGCAGATTGGTCAGATGCGACTGCCAGCGCCAGTCCTCGCCCGATTTGAAGGATGTCGATGCAAATACTCCGTCGATGCCGAGGTCATCGGCATGATTTTGCATATCCTCGACCAACTCTTTCAACTTCTGATAGTTGTTAATCTCATCCATCGACTTGTATGCGGTGCCTTTGTCGGCCAGCGCGAAGTAGCGGTCGGTAATGGCCTCGTTGTAGATGATGCCGTAGCCCTCAACTACATAAGGAATGCCGTAGACTTTGCCGTCTGCTCCGGTCACGGCGAGCGATTTGTCGGACAGATGCTGATACAACTCCGATTGACTCAAATCGGCGCAGTAATCTTTCCAGTTGGCATATCCCTTCGGCCCGTTGATTTGAAAGAGGGTCGGCGCCTCATCGGTGGCCATCTTGGCCATCAATGTCTGCTCATAGGTATTGTTGGCGGCGGTGTCGACAATAACCCTGACGCCCGTTTCGGCCTGATATTCCTTGGCAAGTTCATTGTACTTGTCAGCTATCTCCGGCTTAAAATTGAGATACCGTACCGTAACCGTTTCACCGGTGTTGCTGCACGACGACATGGTCAGTATGCTACCGGCGGTCAATGCTACGGCCATCATAGCCGTAAGCAGTTTTTTTATCAGATTCATCTGTGATTCCTCCTGCAATTATTTATGTCCCGTTATTCTTTTGATTATCAAAACCGAATAATGAGCGCATTTTATTTCAACAATATTTTTGACAGGAGGAGGCTTATTATGCAATTTTTCAATTTTGAAAAAACGGTTAAGTATTGTCGGCGCAGTGGAGCCAACGGCTTTGTGCAGACAGTGGTGATGAATTTTACAGACCTTGTGCTGCTCAATTTGATGTTCGTACTTTTTTCTGTGCCGGTCATCACGCTGTCGCCGGCCCTGTGCGCTCTCAATGAAATGACCGACCGAATGGCGCGCGATGAGCCGATATATGCCTGCCGTGACTATGTTGCCGCGTTCAAACGATGGGTGAGAAGGGACTTTATCAGTGCACCGCTGTACCTGATTGCAGTTGCAATAGGTGTGTTTGCCTTTGCCTGCTACTTTTCATGGGCACACACATATGCTCCGCTGTATGGTGCGGCGGTTGCGTCACTGTGCGCTGTGACGGTGCTTTCTTTGGCGGCGGTCGCCTATTTTCCTCTGCTTGTAAAAGGGTGGGGCAGGGCAAACGCGGCAAAGGGAGCCGTGCGCATCGCGCTGACGCGGCTCGACCGTACGGGCCCGGCTCTGCTGGCCGCCGCTCTGCCGACGGCGGTATGCGCGGCGCTGTTGCCGTACAGTTTACCCCTTGTACTGCTATTTCCGTTTTCGCTGTCGGCTCTCGCGGCGTGCTATGCCATGCGAGGGGTGAACCGTCCGACATAAAATGCAAAAAAATCTGAAAAAAACCTTGATTATTGCTTAGTTCTGTTGTATAATTATTCATAAATTTTATAAATCTATGAGATGTTTGCAGGAAATCGGGTTAACCGAGCCGAAGGAGTAACGCTCTCAGGTGTTCTGCGAGGAACGAGGACTGCAAGCGGATAGAACTTTGGAGAATCTCATTTTACATGGGTGCCGAAGGTGAAAGCATTTTTATGCGAATCTCTCAGGCAAAAGGACAAAGCGGTAATTAGTCCCTCTTGGGATGTGTTCGGCGTGCCTGTGTTACATGGCTTGCCGTTTTTTTATTTTTGTCATTTTTTTATAAGGAGTAGATATAGGTATGGAACAGATAGCATCTATCAATGATGCCATCAACACATTTGTGTGGGGTAAGGGTGTTTGGCTCCTCATCGCAACGGGCGTGTTGATGACAGTGCTGACCAAGTTTTTTCAGATTTCGCACATCGGTGAATGGTGGAAAAACACTATCGGCAGCCTTT
>JAQXHB010000042.1 GCA_029007015.1 Bacillota bacterium
GAAAAAATCCTGCCTTTTTTGTCGTGTCAACAGTCAATATGGCCGAATATGCTGATTAAAAAGGCATTTTGGTGGTGAGACTTATGCGCAGGCATCAAATAAGGCGTGTAATGGCAACGGCACGACCGCTGCTGATTATAGTGGTGATTGTTATTTCAAATGTGCTGTTTTTTCGGCGCGTAATGCCGACGGCAAGGCAGGTTGCGGCGTCGTGTGCCGAAACACAAATGACCGAGGTCATAAACCAATGTGTAAAGTCGCTGATTGATGAGAACGGTTACGACTTTTCGCAGATAGCGCGCCTGTCGGCGGGCGACGGGGGACAGATTGCTTCAATTTCAGTTGACAGTACATTGGTAAACAGCATTAAATCCGACTTGCAACTCAAGATAAATTCGCGTCTGTGCGGCAATGATTCGGTGCAGATTGAACTGCCGCTCGGCACGCTGATTGGCAATGCTCTGCTGTTTCAGCGATATCCGAATCTTAAATTCAACATATTCTTTTGCGACACTTTGTTGACCGACATCAGTTCGCTGTTTGAGAGCGCCGGCATTAACCAAACCATACACAGAGCCGTGCTGACCGTGACGGCGAATATCGAGATAATCGGCCTCGGCGTGGATGAAAAAAGGGTGATAAAAACCGATTTTTTGCTATGTGAAACGGTCATTGTCGGCGCTGTTCCGTCAGCCTATACCGAGGTCATTCAGGCAGGCAATGATTCACTGGCCGGACTAATAAATGATTACGGTGCAAATAATTAGTGAAATTTGCGTTGAGATGTGGTATAATAAAACACATATGAAATAATTATCGGGAAGTGGTATGTTTGCAGGACATTTCACAGCGCGTGCGTGAGTTGCGTGAACAACTGAATTATCACAACAGAAAATACTATGTCGAGGATAACCCGGAAATATCCGATTTTGAATATGACTCAATGCTCAGGGAACTGGAAAACCTTGAGGCCGAGCACCCCGAACTGATAACTTCCACCTCACCGACTCAGCGCGTCGGCGGCAAGGTGTCGGGCAAGTTTGAGCCGGTTGAGCACGCTGTCGTTATGGAAAGTTTGCAGGATGCGTTCAGCTATGATGAACTGCGCGAGTTTGACCGCAGGGTGCGTGCCGAGGCCCCCGACGCCGTTTACTCGGTTGAGCCCAAAATTGACGGTTTATCGGTATCGCTTGAGTACGAAAACGGGCGGCTGGTGCGCGGCTCTACGCGCGGCGACGGGCGCACCGGCGAGAATGTTACGGCCAATCTGCGCACCGTCATGTCCATACCGCTTGAGATTGACAATGCGCCCGAATTTTTGGAGGTGCGCGGTGAAGTTTATATGCCGCGCTCCAGTTTTCTGAAATTGGTTGAGCGGCAGGAAAATGAGGGAGAAACGCCGGCCAAAAATCCGCGCAACGCGGCGGCCGGATCGCTCAGACAAAAGGACCCGGCGATTGCCGGCAGCCGCGGACTGGACATCTTTTTGTTCAATGTTCAGCAGACGACATATGACGGCCTAACCGGTCACATACAGTCGCTCGATTATCTGCGCTCACTGGGGCTCAAAACACTGCCGTTTTACACCCGCTGTGACACCTTTGACGAGGTGCTTGCCGAGGTTAAGCGCATTGGCGACAGCCGCGGCAGTCTGCCCTTTGACATCGACGGTGCCGTCATCAAGGTGGACGATTTTGCCCTGCGCGAAAAAATGGGCAGCACCGCTAAATTTCCGCGGTGGGCAATTGCTTACAAGTACCCGCCGGAGGAAAAGCAGACGGTACTGCGCAAAATAGAAATCAATGTCGGCCGCACCGGCGCTCTGACACCGACGGCTGTGTTTGACACCATCACTTTGGCCGGAACATCGGTTTCGCGTGCCGTGCTTCATAATCAGGATTTCATAGCGGAAAAAGATATTCGCATAGGTGACACCATCGTTGTGCGCAAAGCCGGCGACATAATACCCGAGGTGGTGTCGAGCGTGTCACACGCCGATAATTCACAGCCGTACGAGATGCCGCGCTTTTGCCCATCGTGCCATGCACCGGTATTCCGCGACGAGGACGAGGCCGCTCTGAGATGCACAAACGCCGAGTGTCCGGCGCAGCTTATGCGCCACTTGATACACTTTGTCAGCCGCGATGCGATGGATATTGAGGGCCTTGGCGAAGCGGTTATCGAGCAGTTGGTCGGCGCGGGTCTGATATCGACGCCGGCTGATATTTACCGGCTGAGCGCCGAGGACATTGCCGGGCTGGAGCGTATGGGCGATAAATCGGCCGCAAATATTATGGCGGCCATAGAGCAGTCTAAACAAAATAATCTGTCACGGCTGATTTTTGCACTTGGCATACGCCATGTCGGGCAAAAGGCGGCCAAACTGCTGGCAGAACATTTCGGCAATATGGATGCGGTTATGTCGGCCGATGAGTCTGAAATCTCGTCTATAAGCGGCTTTGGCGAAATTATGGCGCAGAGCGTCCATGAGTTTTTCTCATTGCCGCAGACAGCCGACTATATCGCTCGACTTCGGCGGTGCGGACTTAATATGACCGAGCCCGATTCAAAAGTGTCAGACACTCTTGCCGGACTGACCGTAGTTGTTACCGGCACTCTGCCGACTCTTGGACGCAATGAGGCCAATGCGCTCATTGAGAGTCACGGCGGCAAGGCGGCCTCAAGCGTATCGAAAAAGACCAGTTATGTTCTGGCAGGTGAGGCGGCAGGAAGCAAACTGACTAAGGCAAATGAACTGGGTATTCCGGTTATTGATGAAGAAACATTTTTGAAGATGATAAAGGATAGATAAAAATTGACTGTTGTTATTATCGGCGGCGGTGCGTCAGGACTGATGGCTGCTTATGCGGCCGGGCAGTGCGGCCACGCCGTGACAATAATTGAAAAAAACAGCCGCATGGCTCGCAAGGTACTTATCACCGGCAAGGGACGGTGCAACCTGACAAACAACTGCGACATGCAGACTCTTATCGACAACATACCGCGCAACGCGAGGTTCCTTTACAGCGCCTTTTCGCGCTACACGCCGCAGGTGATAATGCAGTTGTTTGAGGACAACGGCGTGCCGCTCAAAACCGAACGCGGCAACCGCGTTTTTCCTCAGACCGACAGAGCGGTCGATATAGTCGACGCTCTTGTAGAAATGGGAACTTTGGGCGCAAAGGTTGTCAACGGCTCCGTGAACGAGCTTATTACCGACGGCGGCGCTGTGGTTGGAGTTCGGCTGGCTGACGGGCGTAAAATAACGGCCGACCATACGGTCGTTTGCACCGGAGGCCGTTCATACCCTTTGACCGGCTCGACCGGAGACGGGTATAAACTTGCTCGGTCGGTTGGGCATACCGTTACGCCCATTCGGCCGTCGCTCGTGCCTATCGACTGCAAGGATAAATGGGTATCGCAGTTGGCCGGACTGAGCCTTAGAAATGTGGCCGTTACAGTGACGCGCGGCGACAAGCAGTTATACACCGATTTCGGTGAGATGCTGTTCACGCACACCGGAGTCAGCGGGCCCACTGTGCTCAGCGCGTCGGCGCATATTGACAACTGTGACCGATGCACACTGCACATCGACCTCAAACCGGCTCTGACACACGAAGTGCTTGAGACGAGGGTCATGCGCGATTTTGATAAATACAAAAACCGTAATTTGCCAAACGCTTTACATGAACTGCTGCCGCGCAGTATGATTGATGTGTTTGTCGGATTAACCGGCATTGACCCGACGCGCAAGATAAACAGTATCACCCGAGCAGAGCGTGCGGCTTTTGTAAAACTGTTCAAAGATTTTACCCTTGATATTAGCGGCTTTAGGCCGATTGATGAAGCGATAATCACCCGCGGCGGAGTCAGCACGCGCGAGATCGACCCAAAAACCATGCGTTCAAAACTGATTGACGGTCTGTCGTTTGCCGGTGAGGTCATTGATGTAGACGCATATACAGGTGGTTTTAATTCGCAGATTGCATTTGCGACCGGACTGGTCGCCGG
>JAQXHB010000043.1 GCA_029007015.1 Bacillota bacterium
TGCATTGCGCGAGCCGTCACTGGGCCCGGTGTTCGGCGTTAAGGGGGGCGCGGCCGGCGGCGGATACGCGCAGGTAGTGCCGATGGAGGACATCAACCTCCACTTTACGGGCGATTTTCACGCCATCGGCGCGGCCAACAACCTGCTTGCCGCTATGCTGGACAATCATATTCAGCAGGGCAATGCGCTGGGCATTGATGTGCGCAGAATTACTTGGAAACGATGTGTAGACATGAATGACCGCCAACTGCGATTTATCGTTGACGGAATGGGCGGCAAAGCCAACGGCGTGCCGCGCGAGGACGGATTTGACATAACGGTTGCCAGCGAGATTATGGCCGTGCTGTGCCTGGCCAATTCGATAACCGACCTCAAGGAGCGCCTCTCGCGCATCATCGTCGGCTACACCTATGACGACCAGCCGGTGACCTGCGGCCAACTTAAGGCGGCCGGCGCGATGACCGCTCTGCTCAAGGATGCGATTAAGCCAAACCTTGTGCAGACGCTCGAGGGAACTCCGGCGTTTGTTCACGGCGGCCCATTTGCCAACATTGCACACGGATGCAACTCGGTCATGGCGACAAAAATGGCTCTCAAAATGGGCGATTACACTGTGACTGAGGCCGGCTTCGGTGCCGATCTCGGTGCCGAAAAGTTCTTGGACATCAAGTGCCGCATGGCCGGACTGACACCTGATGCAGTAGTGGTCGTTGCCACCGTCCGCGCTCTCAAGATGCACGGCGGTCTGGCCAAGAACGAACTGGCAACAGAGGATATCGGCGCTCTGGAAAAGGGCATACCCAATCTGATGCGCCATGTTTCTAACATCAAGAATGTCTACCGCCTGCCCTGCGTGGTGGCTGTAAACCGATTCCCGACCGATACCGATAACGAAATTGACTTCATCATAAGCAAGTGTCACCAACTGGGGGTCAACACCGTGCTGTCGACCGTTTGGGCCGATGGCGGCAAGGGCGGCGAGGATTTGGCGCGCGAGGTGGTTCGTCTGTGTGACGAGGAGCAGGGCGACTTTACATACTCATATGAACTTGACGGCTCTATCGAGGACAAGATTGCCGCCGTGGTCAAGAAGGTGTACGGCGGTGACGGCATCACAGTTTTGCCGGCCGCTAAAAAGCAGATTGCCAAACTTGAAGAACTCGGTTTCGGCAACTGCCCGGTGTGCATCGCCAAGACGCAGTACAGTTTCTCCGATGACCCGACCAAACTGGGTGCGCCCGATGGTTTCACCGTCACAATAAAGAATGTCAAGATTTCTGCAGGAGCCGGATTTATAGTTGTGCTGACCGGCGATATACTGACCATGCCGGGCCTGCCCAAATCGCCTGCCGCCGAGCGCATTGATGTGGACGAAAACGGCAAGATAACGGGATTGTTCTAAAATATATCTCCGCCTGATTGACATATTCTTTGACAATTCGGCGGAGAGTTGCTATAATGTTCAAAATAGGAGGTAACAAATATGGCTTTTTACTTTGAGGAAGTTTCGCACACCTTTAACGAATACCTGCTTGTGCCGGGCTATTCTTCATCCGAATGTATTCCGGCCAATGTTTCGCTGAAAACACCTTTGACCAAGTTTAAGAAGGGTGAGCAACCGGCCATAACCATGAATATTCCGCTTACATCGGCCATCATGCAGTCGGTGTCGGGCGAGCGCCTGGCTATTGCTCTGGCCAGAGAGGGCGGAGTTTCATTCATCTACGGCTCGCAGTCGATCGAGGACGAGGCGGCAATGGTGGCCCGCGCCAAGAATTTCAAGGCCGGTTTTGTTGTCAGCGATTCCAACATCACTCCCGATGCTACTCTCAACGATATTCTGGCACTCAAGGAGCGCAACGGTCACTCGACCATCGCTGTGACCGACGACGGTACGGCTAACGGCCGTTTACTCGGCATCGTGACCAGCCGAGATTACCGCGTCAGCCGCATGGACGGCAGCGAAAAGGTTTCCTCCTTTATGACACCGCTTGAGAACCTGATTGTTGGCAGCGACGACACAACCCTCAAGCAGGCCAACGACATTATTTGGGACCACAAGCTCAACTCTCTGCCCATTATTGACAAAGAGGGCAGACTGAAATACTTCGTTTTCCGCAAGGACTACGACGCACACCAGGACAACCCCAACGAACTGCTTGATAAGGACAAACGCTATGTTGTCGGCGCAGGTATTAACACACGCGACTACGCCGAGCGCGTGCCGGCACTGGTAAATGCGGGAGCCGATGTGCTGTGCATCGACTCATCAGAGGGTTTCTCCGAGTGGCAGTCGCGCACCATCTCATGGATTCGTGAGCATTACGGCGACAATGTCAAGGTCGGCGCCGGCAATGTTGTTGACAAAGACGGATTTTTGTTCCTGGCTGAGGCGGGCGCTGACTTTATCAAGGTCGGTATCGGCGGCGGCTCCATCTGCATCACCCGCGAGACAAAGGGTATCGGCCGCGGTCAGGCTACTGCGCTTATTGATGTATGCAAGGCCAGAGACGAGTATTTCGAGAAAACCGGCGTGTATGTTCCGGTTTGCTCCGACGGCGGTATCGTTCACGACCACCATATGACACTTGCACTGGCTATGGGTGCTGACTTTATGATGCTCGGCAGATATTTCGCCCGCTTTGACGAAAGCCCCACAAACAAAATATCTATCAAGGGCAACTACTACAAGGAATATTGGGGCGAGGGTTCTAACCGCGCTCGCAACTGGCAGAGGTATGACTTGGGCGGCGACAAGAAGTTGTCGTTTGAGGAGGGCGTTGACTCCTATGTGCCTTATGCCGGCACCCTCAAGGACAATGTCAGCCTCTCGCTGAGCAAGGTTAAATCGACCATGTGCAACTGCGGCGCGCTGACTATTCCCGAACTTCAGCAAAAGGCCAAGTTGACCCTCGTTTCGGCTACCAGTATTATTGAGGGCGGCGCACACGATGTAATTCAGAAGGAAACTTCTCTTGATTCAATTAAATAATTGAGGGTACGCGTAATATCATTTAACATAAAGTCAGCCCATCACCGGCGTCTTATCTGGCGCTGTGATGGGCTGACTTTATTTGTGTATGTGATTTCGGCGGCACATTGAGCAGTAGGGGCAACTGCCGCACCTCGGGCGGCGCATTATGCTGCGCACAGCAAGCACCGCCAATGAAATTATCGCGGCCGATATTGCACAGTCGAGCCATATCATAAAATCAGCGCCCCCACGCGATAAACTGCGAATGACACCAGCCACGCCACCGCGCACTGCATGATGACAATGCCTACCGTCTTTTGTGTCGAATTGAGTTCGCGGCGTATGGTGGCGACGGCCGCCACGCAGGGTGTATACAGCAGTGTAAAGGCGAGAAAGGCGGCGGCCGACTGCGGCGTAAACAACGCTGACAGGCCGGTCGGTAACTGGTCAATGCTCACACCGGTCAGCACGCTCAGTGTGCTGATGACCGCCTCCTTGGCGGTGAAACCGCTGATGAGCGAGGTGGCGACACGCCAGTCACCGAAACCAAGCGGTGCGAATATGGGTGCCACAGCGCGCCCGATTAGCGCCAAGATGCTGTCCCGACTGTCGGTAACTACATTCAGGTGAATGTCAAATGACCGTAAAAACCAGATAATCACAGCGGCCATAAAGATGACCGTAAATGCCCTCTGCAAAAAGTCGCGTGCCTTTTCCCGCATCAGCATAACAACGCTGCGTGCCGACGGCAGTCGGTAGTTTGGCAGTTCCATCATAAATGGGACAGGTCGGCCGCTGAACACCGTTTTGCTGAGCAGAGAGGCTGTCATCACTCCGAGCAGGATGCCGCCGGCATAGAGCAGTGCCATAACGGCCACCTGATACCGCCCGAAAAAAGCCGCGCAAAAGACGGTGTATATCGGAATTTTTGCCGAGCAACTAATATACGGAATGAGCATGACTGTCAGTTTGCGCTCGCGGCTGCCGGACAGTGTACGCGTAGCCATAACGGCCGGCACACTGCACCCAAGCCCAATGAGCATGGGTACAAAACTGCTTCCGGATAGGCCGATTTTGCGCAGTGGCTTATCCATTACAAATGCGATGCGCGCCATGTACCCGGTGTCCTCGAGTATCGAGAGAAAGAAAAACAGCACCATGATTATGGGCAGAAAACTCAGCACACTGCCAACGCCGGCGAATATGCCGTCAATAACCAGCGAGTGTATGACAGAGTTTACGCCGCTATCTGTCATCAGTCGGTCGCAGAATGAGGCCAATTGGGCAATTGCGGCGCCAAGCAATTTGCTGAGGGCACTGCCGATTACCGAGAATGTAAGGTAAAAAATCAGCATCATTATACATATAAAAATCGGTATGGCCAGATATTTATTTGTAAGCACAGAGTCGATTTTTACACTGCGGTGTCGCTCGCGGCTCTCGGTGCACTTGACCACCGTGTCGCGGCAAAGCTGTTCGATGAAATTATATCTCATATCAGCCAGCGCCGCGTTGCGGTTAAGGCCGATTTCGCGCTCCATTTCGGTGACGCTCAATTCTATCAGTTGACGCTCATTGGCCGAAAGGGAGAGTTTATCGGCCATGTCTCCGCCTTCAATAAGCCATGTTGCGCAAAAGCGCGGAGGCAGGTCGGCCGCCAGCGCACGGTGTTCTGTCAGCATCATTACGCTGTGCACACAGCGGTGAACGGCACCGTATGGGCAAAAGTCGGTCACGCGCGGCCGTTCCCGCCGACGAGATATGTCATCTGCCGTGTCCATCAGGTCGGCCACACCCTCATTCTTTATTGCGCTTATGGGTACGACCGGCACGCCCAGCGCGTGTGACATGGCCGATATGTTCACTGAGCCGCCGTTGCCGCGCAGTTCATCCATCATGTTCAGCGCAATAACGGTCGGTATGTGTAATTCGAGCAGTTGCAGTGTCAGATACAGGTTGCGCTCGATGTTGGTTGCGTCGACGATGTTTATCACGCCGTCGGGTTTCTCATTCAAGATAAAGTCGCGGGTCACCCGCTCCTCCTGCGAGTACGGACGCAGTGAGTATATCCCCGGCAGGTCGACGACGGAGCAATTCGGGTGCCCTTTAACGACTCCGATTTTTTGCTCAACGGTTACGCCGGGAAAGTTGCCGACATGCTGATTTGAGCCGGTAATGGCGTTGAAAAGGGTGGTCTTGCCGCAGTTTTGGTTCCCCACCAGTGCCAAAATCATCTGCTCGCCTCCTCGACCTCTATCATGGCGGCATCTTCGCGCCGCAGTGACATCTCGTATCCGCGTACGGTGATTTGTATCGGGTCGCCAAACGGCGCAACCTTTTGCACCGTCACGCGAGTCTTTGGTATCAGGCCCATGTCGAGCAGTCTCAGGCTCAGCGGCCCGTCGCCGCCAACGGCTGTAATAACGGCCGAGTGACCGATTTTCAGTTGGCTCAGTTTCATGATTTCCTCCATAATAATCGGTGATGTGATTAAATCATATCACTATATGATGAGAAATGTTGTCGAACAGTGTGCGATTGTGCTTGTCCGTGTAAAAATATTATAAATACTGTTGACAAGTAATAACAAATGGAGTATTGTATTACTATGATAATACAATTACATAATGTCTTCCCGATGATGGTGGCCGCGAAAATATGTCACTTGAACAAATGAATGTTTTGGGCTATAATTGTATGGGGTGAAAATCTCTGTGAAAAGTCTGGAAAACGCTTTTATAAAGTTTGTATTTTTTGTAGCCATTGTCGGCATCATATCCAACATAGTCGGTGTTTTGACCAACCGCGACAGAATTGAACCGAGACGCTTTCCTTTCGGGCCGTTTAACTGGGAGCGCGGCGGCAGAATATATGACCGCATGCGCGTCAGCCGGTGGAAAACCAAGGTGCCCGACATGAGCAAGATTCTGCCGTACCTTTACAAAAAGAAAATATCCGGTCGCCCGAATCCGGAGCACATCATGATGCTTATCAAGGAAACCTGCATTGCCGAAGCGGTGCACAGCGGTATGATAATTGTGTCGCCGCTAATTTATGTCTACATTGGCGGCTGGTGGGGAGTGGCCTTTGCGGCGGTATATGCTGTTGGAAATTTGCCATATGTTATCATACAGCGTTATAATCGCCCTTTGCTGATCGGTTTGTACGACCGGCTGGTCGCCCGTCAGCAAAAAAAATCTATGGAGGGTGAACATATTGAACATACTGATACTCTCATGCAATACCGGTGAGGGGCACAACTCGGCGGCCAAGGCCATTGCCGAGCAGTTTATGTGCGACGGTCATGACTGCGTCATCAAGGACGCGTTGGCCTTTGCGTCGCCTAAGTTTTCAAAGTTTATATGCGATTCATACAAGCAGATTGTTTTGCGCACACCCTATGCCTTCGGCGCGATGTACAAAATCAGCAAGGCTGTCGCCAATCCGAATATGAAGTCGTTGGTATATGCCTCAAGCATGGTCTGTGCCAAAAAGATGTATGATTTCATTTCGTCATACAAGTTTGACGCCGTCGTTTCGACCCATCTTTTTGCGGCTCAGGCCATGACCCACATCAAGAATCGTTACAAACTGAGTCTGCCGTCTTATATCGTTTCGACCGATTACGGCTTTTGCCCGTTTTTTGAGGAACTGGATGTTGAGCGCTATTTTATCCCGATGGAGATGCTGCGCAGTGACTTTTTGCGCCGCGGTGTTTCGAGCGATAAAATAGTGGTCAGCGGCATTCCTGTTGCAAAGCGCTTTATGCAGCTTATGGATAAGGCTCAGGCGCGCGAGCGGCTGGGTGTCAGTATGGACTGCCATATGTGTATCATCATGTCGGGCAGTATGGGATATGGCGATATTTACAATATGCTCGACGGCGTGGTCGCCAACATGCCGCAAAACACGCGCATTTTTGTCCTTGCGGGCAATAATGATAAACTGCTCAACGGTGTCAATAATCGTTACAGCAGTTCTGTCGTGCGCGCTATCGGCTTTACCAATGAGGTTAATGTATATATGGCCGCCGCCGATGTGTTGGTCACAAAACCGGGCGGTCTCACTTCAACCGAAGCGATGGTCAGCAATGTGCCGCTGGTGCTGGCAAAACCCATTCCCGGGTGCGAGAGCGAAAACTACCTCTTGCTGACGGGCATCGGCGCTGCCAAGGGCGGCAAAAAAGCGGCCGATGCAGCCGAAAATATCTGCCTGCTGCTCAGCAACGAAAATGAGCGCCGCAAGGTCATTGATCGGCAAAATGAATATATCTGCAAAAGGTCTGCTGAAATAATATGCGACACGATTGCGAGGATTGATAAGGATGCATAAAATTACACCGTCATACTATTTGGGATTCAGGCCGAAAGATTTGCTGTCACGGAAATACAGCCATATACTCTTGCTCATATTTTGGCCGTTATTCGGGATTGCTTTTTTGATACTCGAAAATTGGCAAAGAAATTATTATCCCATTTATTCGCCGATAGACGATTTTATTCCCTTTTGCCCGCCGTTTATCTTCGCTTACTACTTTTGGTTTATATTCATGATAGGCATGCTGGTCTACACCTTTTTTTACAATCTGCGCAGTTTCAGGCAGTACATGTGGTTTATCATAATTACATACACGGTTACGCTGATTATCTACATTTTGTTTCCCAATCGGCAGGATTTGCGGCCGGAGGTCAAACCCGGCGGACTGATTACATCGTTTATCTGCCACACATACGCCTTTGACACCAACACAAATGTGTGCCCGTCGATACATGTTCTCGGCTCGCTGGCGGTCAGTTTCACGGCTAAAAACTGCGAGCAAATGCAGCGCCGCTGGATGCAGATAGCAATACATATCAGTACGGCGCTCATCTGCGCGTCCACCGTGTTTTTGAAACAGCACTCGATAATTGATGTTGTTGCCGCGCTGGTTGTCGCCGCGCTTGTGTATCCGCTGGTATATGGCAAGGGTCGTGTGGCAAGCATCTTGTCCAATGGCAGAGCCGTGACCTGCGCGCAGTAACCGCAGATAATTATAATCCGTCTGAGTATGAGCCTCAGACGGATTATTTAAAATATGTTTGGAGTGCTTTTATGATAAAAGGTATAGTGTTTGACCTTGACCACACGCTGTTCGATAGATATGCGACCCTTCGCAATGTTTTGCCGTATATGTTTGGCGAATTGAGGACGCAGATAAACCCGTCGCTGACCGAGAATGAGTTTGTCGAGCGAATGGTTGCCGCCGATAGGAGTGACATCCACCGCGGATGGCGATATGTTGTAAATATGCTCATTGAGCAGGGTGTGTTTTTGCCCGGAACAGAGGCAGAAAGGGTGCTTGACTGCCTTTTTAACCGCTGTTGGCCGCTGTCGGCGGTGCCCTTTGATTTTACCGAGCCGACCCTCGTTAAACTGCGCGGTGAAGGGTATAAACTGGGATTGATAACCAACGGCGTGCACCGCCACCAGCAACTCAAAATTGATATGCTGGGCATTGAGCACCTGTTTGATGAAATAATCATTTGCGGCGATATAGACGCACAAAAGCCCGATATCAAGCCGTTTGAAGAGATGAGCAGGCGCCTCGGCCTGCCGGCCGGGCAACTGATGTATGTCGGTGACAATCCGCGCAACGATGTTGACGCGTCGCGCAGGGCAGGATATACTCCCGTTTGGGTGCGCACCACCGGCAGTTGGATATTTGACGATATCGCCCGCGCTTTGTACGAGGTGGACACGGTCGCAGAACTGCCCCAACTGGTCGCCAAACTGAATGACACCGAATAAAAAAGCGGACGCTGTGAGAACCCCAATTCTCACGGCGTCCGATATATTTTGTTTAGTCTAAATGCCACATTTTTGACATCCAGCAGTTGCACAACTCTGCCCAGACGGCCATGTGACCTACATCAGCGGTTTTTATCCAGTCGATTGCTGTGGTGCGGTCGGCGAGCGCCAGTCCGTGCGGGCCGCTTCCGAACATGTGCAATTCAAATGGGATACCGCACTGCTTGTATTTGGCGGCGAGCATGAGCGAATTTTCACTGGGAACGGCATCGTCGTCGACGGTGCACCAAATGAACGCGGGCGGGCAGTGGCCACCGACCGCCTTTTCAACCGAGGTGTACTCGAGCAGTTCGGCATTGTCCCTGTCATCACCGAGCAAATTATCGAATGAGCCGCGGTTGGCGTGCTCGCCGCTCGTGATGACGGCGTAACACAGCAGTGATGCGTTGGGGCGGCACTGCTCACAGTCGATGCCGAGCGTTTCTTTAATCATCGGGTCGTTCCAGTGAACGCTTATCATGCCGGCCGCGTGACCGCCGGCCGAGAAGCCCATAACAGCGATTTTTTCAGGGTCGATGTGATATTGCTCGCTGTGCCCCCGTACATATGAAACGGCAACGGCCGCCTGCAGCAACGGCTGCGGATGTCGCACCGGCGCGCAACTGTACCGTACCACAAACACATTGTAACCGAGGCGTAAAAAATACAGTGCAACCGGCTCGGCCTCGCGGTCGCTGGTGAAACTGTATCCGCCGCCGGGGAAGACAACAATTGACGGGCGCGGATCACGAGGCAGTTCGCGCGACTCATCGAGCACATATGCCGTCATGTACGCGCCGTTGTCCGGCAGGGCGGGGCATATGTCAGAGAGCAAAATCTTTTCAATCAGCATGGAAATCTCCCTAATATAACTAATGACATTGAAGTTTTATCAGTTGGCAATTGCGTGGTGTGTCGCATGAGACGATGTGGTCAGCGCCTCGAATGTGTACCCCTGCGAGCGCAGATAGTCAATGATATCGGGCAGTGCCTCGACAGTGGTGCGCTTGGCTGAACCGGTGTCGTGCATGAGCACATTGATACAGCGCTGACTGCCGACATCGCGCTTTATATTTGCAAGCAACTTAGACGCCGCAATATTGTTGCCGTTGGCGTCGCCGCTGTCTACATTCCAGTCAAAGTAAATGTACCCTTCGCTGTTCATGCGCTTGGCGATAGAGGTAACAACCCCTTTGCAGTAGGACTTGGATGTGGTGTTGGAACTGCCGCCGGGGAAACGGCACAACTTGGTGTCGATGCCGGTGTATTGCTTTATCTCGGACTTGATTTTGTTCAAATCGTTGAAATATGCGTCGGTGGAGGAATAAATCTGTCTGTAATTATGCGAATATGTGTGAATGGCCACGGTGTGACCACCGTCGGAAATGTTTTTCATATACTGGGGATACGAGGTGTGTATGCAAAACCAAGTCGCTTTGGCATTTTTTTCCTTGAGTATTTCCAGTATTCTCGGCGTGTTTTCGGACGGGCCGTCATCAAATGTGAGGTAGCACACTTTGGGCCCCGTGTATGTTGCGGAGCCCTGATTTTTTGATGCCTTCATTTGCTGCAGACTGACTATCTGACTGGACTGGTCGTAAATGACCTCGTTGAGATGCTCATTTTGCTGTTTATAGACCTCAATTTCGCTGCTGGCACGGCTGATTTCGGAGTTGAGCGTGTCCACTTTGTCAGATAAATGCGCCGCGCTGAAAATCGAAATGGCCGATACGGCAATGAGCACGATGGATAGGCAGATAAGAAATACTGCGATAGGATTTACGGTTGTTCTCTTTCTTTTTCTGTAATTACTCATATTACCACCCCATTTTCATATTGTATCACAGTTCGCTGAAAAAATAAAGCAGTAAAAGGTTAATATTTTGTAATATTTTATCTTTTTCAAATAACCGTTGATGAAATCTGTGTTTTAATGTATAATGGTGATATGTGATATCAGAGGTGAACTTACAGTGACCGAATTGCTTAAAAATTGCCGGCTGTGCCCACGGCAGTGCGGCGTCGACCGTCTGAGCGGTCAGGCCGGACGCTGTCATGCTACGGGTGATACGGTGCGCGTTGCGCGAGTTGCCCCTCATTACTGGGAGGAGCCGTGCGTTTCGGGTGAGCGCGGGTCGGGAGCAGTCTTTTTCGGCGGGTGCAATTTGGGCTGTGTTTACTGCCAAAACAGTCGCATCAGCCGCTCGGCGGCGGGGCGCGAAATGACCGTCAGCGAGTTGTCCGACAGTTTCAGGCGGCTTGAAGCCGACGGCGTGCACAACATTAACCTTGTGACGCCCACCCATTATTTGCCGCAGATATGTATGGCCATCGACAGCGCCGGAGTTCACCTGCCGTATGTCTACAACACCTCAGGCTATGAACTGGCGCAATCGCTCGAGTTACTGCGCGGTCGCGTAGGTGTCTTTTTGACCGATTTCAAGTACGCCGACAGCCGGTTGGCAGATAGTCTGTCATCTGCACCCGACTATCCGCGAGTGGCCACCGATGCCCTTGATAAAATGGTGGATATCGCCGGCGACGCCCGCTTTGATGATGACGGCATCATGCAGCGCGGAGTTATTGTGCGCCACCTCGTTCTGCCCGGGCACAGTGACGACTCTATGCGCGTAATCGAGCATTTGTATGACCGCTACGGCGACAGCATATACATCAGCATTATGAATCAGTACACGCCGATGGACGGCATGGCCGGCGAACTTAGCCGCAAGGTGGGCGAGCGGGAGTATGAGCGGGTGATTGACTTTGCGGTTGGCATCGGCGTCGAAAACGGATTTATTCAAGAGGGTGAGACGGCTGACGACAGTTTCATACCTTCGTTTGATTTGGAGTAAAGGAAGCGAAATAACATGAAAAAAATCACAGTATTTCTCAATGCCGTTATGGCCGGAGTGTGTATCGGTATCGGCGGTGCGGCCTTTTTGAGCATCGAAAACAAGGTGGTCGGTGCGCTGTTTTTCACAGTGGGTCTGTTTGTCATAGTCACTTTCGGCTACAATCTATATACCGGCAAGGTGTGCTATGTGTTCGATAACAAACCGTCGTATCTGCTCGATGTTGCGCTCATTTGGCTGGGTAATCTGGCCGGCACAGCGGCGGTCGGTTATGCGCTGCGGGCGACGCGCGTGTCCTCTGTTGCAGAGCGCGCCGCCGACATGTGCGAGGCTAAACTGAGCGACGGCCTGCTGAGCATATTCATACTCTCACTGTTTTGTAATATGCTCATCTTCATCGCCGTCGACGGGTTCAAAAACAATCAGCACCAAGTGGGCAAATACCTGAGTTTATTCCTCGGAGTGGCGGTGTTTATTCTGTGCGGATTTGAGCACTGCGTGGCCAATATGTTTTACTTCTCGGTGGCCAATGTGTGGAGTTTGCGCACGCTCGGCTACTTGGCGGTGATGACCGTCGGCAATGCGGTCGGCGGCTGGATTATGCCTCTGGCGCGCAGGGCTGTGACGGCTATGTCAAAGGGCGAATAAATAGAAAAAACTGAGCGGCGTTTTTAGTGCCACTCAGTTTTTGTATATCTATATATCGCCGTGGGGAGCAGGCGAATATGCAGATTTTACTTGCCGACAGCGACCAGTTTGCTGTACTGCTTACTGCGGCCGAGCAGCAGCAGAAGGGTACATTCAATGACTATCATTATCAGCGTTTGCAGGGAACGCAGGGCGATGAAGTCGGACACGCGCGAGTTATACAGCAGGCTGATCCACAGCGAGTTAAGAACCAGTGAGCCGAACAACTGATTGATAAGCACGGCGGGGACTACCTGACGGACGCCCTGCCCCTTTTTCAAGAACAGACCCATAACAATGCCGTCAAGCACGGCTGTGAGGGTGAACAGCGGATAGTAAGGCCCGATGGGGAACAAATTTGCACCGAGAAAGTCTCCGAGACCGCCTACGACCGCGCCGCCGATGACGCCGTTGCGCCGTGCGGCAAAGGCAATGGTCAGAAATGTCAGGCTGAACTTCATATTCCATGTTGAAAAGGAGAGAAAGCGCGACAGTACCACATTGAGCGCGACAGCCACGGCCAAAATGACCATGTCGATGAGTGTGCGTGTGCGAGTATTTTTGGACATAATAAACCCCCTATAATCATCGCTGAATAATAGGGGGACCAATCCGACTATTATCATCAGCGGGATGCGACACGCGAACCGCAAAGGGCAAACCCCTTTTTCGTCCGTGCGACAACTCCCCGTCCGCACAGCACTTAACGCTCGCATATCTACTCTGTTTGCCAGCATTATACAACAAACAAATGCTACTGTCAAGCGATATTTTTCCGCCTTGCGATAATTTTTTGCAAAATTCTGTGTTATTTTTCGACAGAATGTGATAGAATAATTCGGTTAGGAGTTGATAACATGCGTAAGTCGAATTTGCGCGGCAGTATAATACTGCTCGTAACCGCATTTATTTGGGGTGTTGCATTTGTTTCTCAGGTTGAGGGAATGAACCATGTTGAGCCGTTCACCTTCAACGCCATTCGTATGCTGATAGGTGGAATTGTGCTTTTGCCGGCCATTTGGCTGTTTGACAGGCGGCGCGCCGCATCGGGCGGCACTGCCTACCGCTGGGAGAGGCAGACGGTCACAAGCGGAATCATCTGCGGCGTGCTTCTGTTTGCGGCGAGCACCCTTCAGCAGTTTGGCTTAGCCGTCTGCGGCGACGACGAGGCGGCCGCCGGACGCGCCGGATTCATCACCGCACTGTATGTTATTATTGTGCCCATTATCGGGCTGATACTGCGCCGCCGTCCCGAGCCGATAGTGTGGGTGGCGGCCGTCATTGCTGTGGTCGGTATGTATCTGCTGTGCATGAGCGGCGGCGTCAGCCTGACGCTGTCCGACCTTTTGTTGTTACTGTGTGCCGTTGGCTTTTCACTGCACATCACCGTGCTTGACAGAGTGGCTCCAAGCGTCGACGGCGTGCGACTGTCGTGCGTGCAGTTTTTCACAACCGGCGTGCTGTCATCGGTTTGCATGCTGATATTTGAAACGCCCACTGTTTCGGGCATTACGGCGGCGTGGCTGCCGATTCTGTACGCCGGCGTGCTGTCGAGCGGAGTAGCATACACTCTGCAGGTTATCGGCCAGCGCGACACCGACCCGACGGTTGCGTCCATTGTTATGAGCCTTGAATCGGTGTTCGCGGCACTGGCCGGCTGGGCACTGCTCGGTGAGACAATGTCTGCACGCGAGATAATCGGCTGTGCGCTCATGTTCGCCGCGATAGTCATTGCGCAACTGCCGAGCCCCAAGAGGCGCGGCAAAAAGGCCGCTTTTTAGGCGCGGAAATAATATAAAAAGGCAGGTGCTGAAATTTAGCACCTGCCGCATTTTTTTAGTTGAGCGGATCTATAAGCCGAGTTCTGTTATCGACAACTATCTATCTAGACGGTCGGTTGCCCGACCGTTCAAGCCACCCTTCAAAAGCACATCGGGCCAATGTATCGCTTTTTATCGGTGTTGCTCCGGATAGGGTTTACATGGCCGCGATGTCTCCATCGCGCCGGTGAGCTCTTACCTCGCCTTTCCACCCTTGCCCGACAAGTCGGGCGGTATATCTCTGTTGCACTTTCCCTAAGGTCACCCTCGGCGGCCGTTAGCCGTTATCCTGCCCTGTGGAGCTCGGACTTTCCTCATTGCGTCGCCGTGCGGCGGCGCCCCGCAGTTGTCCGATCCGCTCAACCGATATTGTAACCCAATCGGACGCCGTTTGTCAATCATTTCTTTGCTGAGCCTTCTGCTGGCGAATGTCCTTGCCGACGAACATGTATTTTTCGTAATTGCCTATCATGCGCGACATAACCCGTTCACCGTAACGGTCGTTGAGTTCCTCCGGCGACAGATTTGTGCTGATGACAGTCGGCCGTGAGGTCAGTATGCGCGAATTGATGATATTGTAAATTGCCGACTGAGTGAACGAGGTAGAAAATTCTGCTCCGAGGTCGTCGAGTATAAGTAGGTCACATTCAAGCAGGCTGTTGAGTGTTTCATCATTGTTGCCGCCGAAATGCTCGCGCTCAATGCGACTGAGCAAATTCTGCGCCGAGCCGTAAATTACGCCGAAACCGCGTGTTGTGACCGCGCCGGCGATGGCCAGCGAAAGATGTGTCTTGCCCAGACCCGTACGGCCCAGAAAGAGCAGATTTTTTGCCTCAATGCCGAAATCGGCAGCGAATGCACAGCACCGCTCAAAAATGCGCTTCATACGCTCGCGGTCGCCGCCACTGTAATAGTCGAGGCTGAATGTGTCAAAAGTGCACTCATCCAGCGGCATTTCACTGCACAATTCGCGGTAGGCGATGGTGCGTGCCAATTTCCGTGCGCACGAGCACAATTTGCCGTCGACATATCCGGTGTCGCCGCAGTGCTCACAGTAGTAGCGCGGCTCAAAATCGGCCGTGCTCATGCCGATTTGCGCGAGAAGATAAGACTTTCGCTCGGCTAATTTATCGTATGTTTCTTTGAGCAGCCTGATTCCGTCGGAGCCGGACAGACGCAAAGCCTGACGGCTGGCCTCAACGCCGGCACGGCGTATGAGCGTGTCAATCTCATCCAGTTCCGGTAATTTCTCGTATGCTTCGGCCTTGCGTGCGATGGCCTCATCGGTCGCTTTTGAATGACGCGCCGCAACCTCGGCCAAGGCCTTTTTATACACTTCACTCGGGTATCCCATTTTCATTCACCGCCTTTCAAAGTGATTGGTCGAACAAACTCAAATCAAATGATGTCTGATTTTTCTTGCTGTTATCTTCTCGCTTTTGCTCGCTGTCAGCCACATCGGCCGGCTTGACAAACCCGCTTTTGTGCCACGACTCGAGTATGGCGTTTATGTAAGAGATAACCACCTTGCCCTTGGCGTCGACGCATCGGTCATATGCCAGACGGAGCATGTCGGTGGAGAATCCCCACTGGTTTACCCAGCGATCGGCCGCTTCCTGCTCCTTTTGACTGGGCTGACGGCGGTCGGTGCCGAAGGCGCGGCAAACAATCGACCACGCCGATTTGCGCGCCGCCACATCGACCATCTCGCGCTCGGCGTCGGCTACCGAATGTATGCCCTTGTTTATCCAATGTACGGCTGTTCGCTCAATGAAACTGATGGAACAGCGCCCTTCTGATACGGCGTGCTCGATGAGCATGAGCAGTACGGCCGGCTGCATACCCTCGTCATCGCACAGATGCACCAGCGTGGCCATCTCGTTTTGACGGAGCAGGCGGCCGAACTTCTGCTCGGACAGGCGGAGCAACTCGGCTATTTCGCGCGACTGCGACATGCGCTCAGCGACCTGCTGACGGGTGGGAAGTGACTGCTTGACGACAGCCGCCTTTGATTCAGTCTTTTGCGCGGCAATATCGGTGTGCTCGCTGAGCAGTATGCCGCGGCTCTGCCAGTAGATGAGTGACTCGGTGACACTGCTTTGGCTGACATTGAGGTATGCGGCGCACTGCTCAACGCTGAACTTGGACGCGCCGGAGCGCATCAGCATAATCAATACCTTTAACTGCACTTCACTGCACAGTTTCAGGTGCTTATCGGCCACATCGGCCGGCAGTGCAAACATACAGCCGAATGAGTCGGGATTGATTTTAATGTTCATGATTACCGTCTCCTGCTTTATACTTCCAAATCGGCATATAGACGAGCGCTATGAGGGTGCCGGCGCCGTAGACAAGGTGCATCATAAAAAACAGCACCGGCAGAATGAGACAGCCAAACTTGACTTTTACATCCTTTTCTTTGGCCATTTCAGCGGCGGTGGCGGCTGCCGACGCCAGCAAATAGGCCGCCGGCACGATGCTTGCTATAATCGGCAGATGCAAAATGAGCGCCGCAACAGTGACGAGAATGAGCGACAGCACAAATAATAACGGCACAAAATTGTAGAGTGAGAAACAAAAGGGACTGACGCCAACGGTCAGGCCAATCCAATAGCCGTTGCCGTACTTCTGCTTGAGCATGGTGCGCAGGGAGGAGCGGACATGGTGGTACGACACTATCTCGGGGCACAGGCAGAATTTGTAACCGGCCTGTCGCATGCGGTAGTGCATTTCGTTGTCCTCGGTGCGCGAGAGCCGCTCGTCGTACGGGCCAACCTGTTCAAACACCTCGCGGCGATAGGCGGCGTGCGCCAGTGTTTTTACATATTCGCGCCTGTGTTCGCGGCGGTAGGCGGCAATGCCGCTGCCAAACGGCGAGCACTCGGCATGAGAGAGCACGGCGCGCCACACACTGCCGCACTCGAAAATGGAGACGCGCTGACCGCCGACGATGTTCTCGCCGCTGTCCATGCAGTGCACAACATTGGAGATAAAATCGCTGTCGATGCGACTGTGTGCATCGAGCCGCACGAGAATGTCGCCGGTGCACTGAGGAATGGCAACATTCCAGCCGCAGGGCAGGGTAACGCCCTTGTTTTTCAGGCTGAGTATCTCGCTGAAATCGCCGTCAAAATTATTCATGATATCATATGTGCCGTCCTCTGACATGCTGTCGGCCAGCACCACCTGGATGAGGTCGTGCGGATAATCCTGCGCGGTAAGGTCACCGAGCAGGTCTCCGAGGCAGTGGGCGGCATTGCGCGCAATGATTATGAAAGATACACTCGTCAAAAACAATCACCCTGTAAACCTATAATTATTGTCATTATATCATAATTGTTGACAATTAGCCATAGTAAAATAAATTTTTTAGCCTAATTTATTGATTTTACGATAAGAATAGGGTATAATTACTTGTCAAAATATTCACTAAAAGCGGTGATTGAAAAAATGGAAAAGACATATATCAGTGATTTGTATGCGCACAACCCCAATCAGGGCGAGGAAGTTGTCGTCGCCGGCTGGGTCAGAACTCTGCGTGACAGCAAGGCTATCGGCTTCATCGAACTCAACGACGGCAGTTGCTTCAAAAATTTGCAAATAGTTTTCGAGGACGGCAAGGTCGATAATTTCAAAGAGGTGACGCGGCTCAATGTCAGCGCCGCCGTTGTCGTGCACGGCCGCATCGTGCTGACGCCCGAGATGCGTCAGCCGTTTGAGGTGCACGCCGACAAAATCGAGATTGAGGGCGAGTCGACGCCTGACTACCCGCTGCAGAAAAAGCGCCACACAGTCGAGTTTCTGCGTACCATGCCCCATCTGCGCGCGCGCACCAACACCTTCAGCGCTGTCTATCGCGTGCGCTCGACAGCGGCATTTGCCATTCACCAATTCTTTAACCAACGCGGCTTTGTTTACATTCACACGCCGCTCATTACCGCCAGCGACTGTGAGGGCGCCGGCGAGATGTTCCATGTAACCACCCTCGACCCATCAAATCCGCCGCGCTGTGAGGACGGCTCTGTCGATTACAGCCAGGACTTTTTCGGCAAGCGCACTTCTCTGACCGTTTCAGGTCAACTTGAGGCCGAGAGCATGGCTCTCGCATTTGGCAAGGTTTACACATTCGGCCCCACCTTCCGCGCCGAGAAGTCGGTTACTCAGCGCCATGCCGCCGAGTTTTGGATGATTGAGCCGGAGATTGCCTTTGCCGACCTCAAGGACGATATGGAACTGGCGCGCAGCATGATGAAATATGTCATTTCTTATGTGCTCGATAACTGTCCGGATGAAATGCAGTTTTTCAACAATTTCTTTGACAAGGGACTCATCGAGCGGCTGACCGCACTGGTCAATTCCGACTTCAACACCATCACATACACCGACGCTGTCGAGATACTCAAGAAGCACAATTCGCAATTTGAGTATCCGGTCGAGTGGGGCAGTGACCTTCAGACTGAGCATGAGCGTTTCCTGACCGAGCAGATATTTAAGGCTCCTGTGTTCGTCACCGACTATCCGGCCGAGATTAAGGCGTTTTATATGCGCCTCAACGACGACGGCAAGACGGTGGCCGCAACCGATTTGCTGGTGCCCGGCGTGGGCGAGATTATCGGCGGCAGTCAGCGCGAGGAGCGTTACGACTACTTGGTGGCGGCGATGAATCGCTTTGGACTCAGCGAGCAGGACTACGACTGGTACTTGCAACTGCGCAAGTTCGGCGGTGCCAAGCACGCCGGATTCGGCCTCGGGTTTGAGCGCCTGATTATGTATTTGACCGGCGTGTCGAACATCCGCGATGTGCTGCTTTATCCGCGCACATACGGCTCGTTCACCCTTTAATTGTCATATCGCTGTTTATGGCCGTCAAGCCCGAATGTGGGCTTGGCGGCCTTTTTATAAAACTTCTTATATAATATTAAAAAACACTTGACAAATGAATATAATGTTGGTATTATTATAATAACAATAATCATTATTGTTTTGGAGGCGGCGATGAAAAAACATTCACAAAAGCGTCAGGCTATTCGTGCGGCGCTCGACGGTGTTACAAGCCATCCTACAGCCTCTGAGGTGTACGATATGGTCAGGGCAGATTATCCAAATATCAGCCTTGCCACCGTGTACCGTAACCTGACAGAGTTCGATAGGGATGGCACCGCTAACATGTTGTATATCGGTGACGGTACCGTTCACTTTGACGGCAATGCCGTACCGCATGACCACTTTGTGTGCGATAAATGCGGTAGGGTTATTGATGTGGCGAAGGGGAGCGAACTGCTCAGCGGTGAAATTTGCGGTAACCGTATTGAACGCTGCAGTGTGTTGTACTATGGCACATGCCGCGACTGTGTCAATGACGGTTGACGCACTAAACACAAGTATATTTATTTTTTGGAGGTATTATTATGAAAAAGTTTGTATGTCCTATTTGCGGTTATGTTCACGAGGGTGACAGTGCTCCGGATTTCTGCCCCGTTTGCAAGGCTCCCGGTCACACCTTCAAGGTTCAGGAGGGCGAGAAGACTTGGGCTGCTGAGCATGTTGTCGGCGTAGCCAAAGATGTTGACCCCAGAATCATCGAGGGTCTGCGTGCTAACTTCGAGGGCGAGTGCTGTGAGGTAGGTATGTACCTGGCTATGGCTCGCGTTGCTCACCGCGAGGGTTATCCCGAAATCGGCATGTACTGGGAGAAGGCCGGCCTTGAAGAGGCTGAGCATGCCGCTAAGTTTGCCGAACTGCTCGGTGAGGTTGTAACCGACTCTACCAAGAAGAATTTGGAGATGCGTGTTGACGCTGAGAACGGCGCAACAGCCGGCAAGACCGAACTTGCAAAACTGGCCAAAGAACTCGGACTGGATGCTATCCATGATACCGTTCATGAGATGGCCCGCGACGAGGCCCGTCATGGCAAGGCGTTTGAGGGACTGCTCAAGAGATATTTTGGCTAATCACAACAACGCATAAATAAGTTTTTGGGCACCCACCGTTTTGGCGGGTGCCTATTTTTGTATAAAAAACCGCCGCACTGCGGGGCCGAGACCATGCAGTGCGGCGGTAAAATTTTTATTCGATTGCGTCGGACATCGCATCCAGCCAGTCGCCCTCAAAAAGTTCGATTACGCCGGCATCGCACTGCTTGGCGAGCGCCGGGTCGATGGGCAGGCGCGCCACATTCTGGATGCCGTGCTTGGCGGCAATCTCGTCTAAGTGGCTCTTGCCGAACACGCTGATCTTCTTGCCGCAGTCCG
>JAQXHB010000044.1 GCA_029007015.1 Bacillota bacterium
ATTTGTTTGTGTTGTTGGCGTAGACATACTCGCTGCCCGACTCCAAAGTGACGGCCACCGTAACATTTTTATCCCCGGTAATACTGCTGACAATGCCGAATATTTTTTCCTCCAGTATTTCCGAATACTCATCAGAGGTCTGCACATTATCGGCGGAGGTGCTCTTGCCGGTACCGCCGTCAAACACCGTTGACAAAAAGATGAGAGCGATACCTAAAATGCCTATTATGAATATCCACCGTCCGGCTTTATCCGATTTTATCAGTTCATTTAGTTTTAACACGCCTATTCCTCCATGATATACACATCGGCATACAGTCCCAGTCTGCTGTCAATCAAATCCTTTATCTGCCACTGCTCGTCGGCGCAACTTTTCGGCACTCCGACATCCACCTGTGAAACTGATATGCCGCCGTTGTCCGAAATATTCATCTGCACTTTTATTTCGCACTCATCAATTTCAAATTGCCTGAGCACCTCCTCCACCTGCTCTGCTATGGCTGAGCGCGTGTTCTCGATGACCATTTCCCGCACCGCCTGCGACAAATCATCGGTGTACCCGTCAACCTCCTGCGAGCAGTCGGGCAGTTTTATGTCGCAAAATGCGCTTGTCGCCGACACGACCGCCAGCAGTACCATCAGCGACACGCACAGCCTGACCGCGCGCCTATATGAACCGGACGGCGAAAGCATTCCTAATGCGCCGCTGATACAGCACACGGCGCAAACGGCTAGCAACGCCCCTTTAACAGCGCTCATGAAACGACCCTCGCCGACTGCGAGACAATGGCCACCGACACAATGAACATTATTGCACAGCAGAGCAGTACTGCTGTCACGATGGCCAGTGCCGCACTTACCGAGCGCATCATGCCGGCCTCTCGTCCAAGGTCAAACACATCACAGCAGCCGGCCGTAAGTTCGAGGGCAATGCGCCACAAAATCAGTTCGATTAGCGGCGGCAAAACTATTACCGCAAGTGCGGCGACGGCATATGTGCCGATGCCGGTTTTGAGCAGCGACAGACATCCCTGAACAGTTGCGAGCGACTCGCTGACGGCCGACCCAATAACCGGCACGAATGAGCCGGCAACAAATTTGGCTGTTCGCAAGCCGACGCTGTCACTTGCGCCGGAAATGGATGTTTGCAATCCCAAAACGCCGATAAAAACGGTCATTACAGCGCCGAGCAGCCAGTTGAGCGTCCGTTTGGCCGCGCTGACAAATCCGTTTAAATTGACCTCCCCCACGCCGCCCACCGATGAACAGCAAAGCAGTACCTTGCACAGCGGTATGAGAAGTCGGTCGGCCAGTTGAACGGTCATCTCGGCGGCACCGAATGTCAGCGAAGAAAATCCTCCGGCCGCCGCCGTGTAGCCGCTCGCGGCTATGACCGCCGCATAGACGGGCACAAATGCCAGCATGAACACACCGCACGATTTGACCGCTTCAGCCGATGCCTCCACCGTCTTGCACAGCGGGACAGTGCATATCATGCACAGACAGATGGCCGTCACAAAGTTGATGGGCGCCGCCGACCTGCCGTGCTGAAAATCAGCGGCCGAGACAGCGGCACTTATCGCTATGACGGCGAGCATGGAAGCGGCGGCCGCAAGCGGAGCATTTATCCGCTCGGTCAAAGCGTTGATGAGAGCCGAAAATATCCCGTCGGTGTCAAACCCGCCGTCGGTTGTATCATATGTTATATCAAATTTATCCAGTATTTCAACCGTGCCGTCGGGCAGTGCATCGTTAAGTCGGTCGGCACCCGACGCCTCTAACTGCTCGCTGTAGATTTCATCGGCATCAGCGGCCGCATACACGGGTACTCCTATCGCCGTAAAGACAATCAGCGTCACGGCAAAGAGCAGTATCTTTTTCAATAGTTACACCACCAGTTGCTTTACAATATCCATTATTGCCGATATCAGCGGAATACATATTATAAGCACCGCAAGACGCGACGCCAATTCCACCTTGCCAGCCAGCGAGGTTTGTCCTGCATCGCGGCAGACATCTCCTGCAAACTGGCCGATATAGCATATGCCCAGCGATTTGAGCGGCACGCTTATATACTGTGCGCTGTCACCGAGCGAATCAGCAAGCGCACGCACCTCCTCGACCGCGGGCACAGCATATCCGAGCAGCAGATACATCACCGCGACTCCGGCCGCAATTCCGGCGGTGACGGCAAATTCGGGCCGGTACTGGCGCAATAGCACACACAGCACGGCCGCCGCTATGCAAAGCGCCGCAATGCCATAAAAATTCACAGATTAAACAACTCCTTGATAGTATCAAACAGGGTGCTTATCTCACCGACGAGCATCATCAGCACCACAACCAGTCCGGCTATAGTGGTCATCATGGCTTGCTCCTCGCGGCCGGTGCGTATAAGCAGTTGGTTAAGCACAGCCACAATTATCCCTATAGCGGCTATTTTAAAAATGAAATCCACATCCATATGTATACCTCGCCTTATATCAGCATTATTGCCAGTGCAAGTCCGACTGTTGAACACAGCGCAAATGCAATCTTTGCTCTGCCGCCGCAGTCATCGCGCATTCTGTCAACACATCGCTTTATCCCGTCAATATATCTGTCGCAGTCGCAAAGTTGCTCCTCAAGTTGATATCCGCCGAGCCGTAAGGACATCTCAGCCGCCAGACTTCTGCATTCTGCGAGCAATTTGCTTTTGGCGTTTGCAAAAACAGCCGAGCCGATTTCACCGTACTTCTGCTCGGTCTGCGACATAATTTCTGCGGCCGGAGCCTGAGTGTACTTAACCAGATATCGAATGTGCTTGCATATGGCGAGCAGTCGCTCGGCCTCGCGCAGTTCAGCGCGCACTTTTGCGGCATAATATACGCCTGCGGCCAGACCGCACAAGGCTATCAGCCCAATTCCAAACAGTCGCATCACACTGCCCTGCCGATTATACGGCCGCTCTCAATCACCGTTCCCGGTCTGTCTCTGTCCAGCACAAAGATACGCTCGCACAGCCGTTCATCGACACCCAGTTTTTGCAGTCTGGCGCGCGCCGCAGAGCAACTGTCTGCATGAACGGTCGTGATGATTGCGGCACCGCACTGCAAACTGCGATTGACCGCCTCACCGTCGGCGGCGGTACCAATCTCGTCAAAGACGATTACCTGCGGCGACATTGAGCGCAGTAACATGGTTATGCCCTCAGCCTTTTGACAGCCGCTCATAATGTCGCATCCACGCCCCAGGTCAAAGGCACCGCCGCCGGCAATTTCGCCCCGTTCATCGACTATGCCGACCGAGTAGCCGGCCAGTGACAACTGGCGGCAAATGTCCCTGAGCACTGTCGTTTTGCCGCTGCATGGGCTGCCCGCAATTACTGCGTTATCGGCATATCGCCCCATCGACAGCATAATCATATCGGCACAGCCGATGACCTGATGAGCCACGCGAATGTTGACCGATTTCACCCGTATCATGCCATTTTGTCCCATTTCGCCGCTCACGCCGGCGCGGTGACCGCCCCTCAGCGAGATGTATCCGGCCGACATTTCACGCGAATGGGTATATACCGACCGCTCGCACAGACGGTATATGACTCGGCTCAGTTCATCGTCGCTAACCTCTCGCGCGCAGGCCACCGGCACAGTGCGCGAATTTACCGTCAGCATAATAGGTTTGCCCACGCGCAGACGCACTTCACTGATGATATCCTCCGACCCTCTCACGGCGGCCTGCAATGCACTAAGCATCCAGCCGTCAAAGTATATGAATATGTTATCAAAATCTGCCATCACTTGTCCCCCCAACACCAGATATATGCTCCATGGACACGCCATAGAACACTCGTCGCGCCAACAATATTGCACTAAATATGTTGCAAAAACAAAAAGCAACTGTTATAATGTAAAAAAATACACTTATTGAGGTGGATACCATGGCTAACGGCAACTTCAAAAAATCGCTTTTCGGTTTCAGCAGCCGCTCTGTGCTTGAGTATATCGAGCAGATGCAAAATGAGTTTGTGCAAACACAGCAGGAACTTAACGAGCGCATAAATGAATTGCAAAATAAAATCGGCGCCGCCGAGCAGTTGGCCTCCATCAAAACCAGCGAGAATGAAACCCTCTCGGCCGAGATAAATATACTGCGCGGCAAACTGGCCGACCGCGACAGCGAGGTTGAGCATCTGCGCCGCGAATGTGAAAAGAGCGATGACATACGCAACCGCGTCGGAGACATATTTATTGAAGCCAGAGAAAATGCAAATGCCATAATCGACTCAGCCCGCACCAATGCCAGCCGCCTTGAATCAACCGCGTCTCACTGCGCGCAGACGGCTGTCAACAACATTGACCGTACATACGACGAGTTAAACGCCCTGCGCGATAATATGAGAAAGACTTTTGATGACTTTTGCCGCCGGCTGACCGAGATGAGCGATACGCTTGACAACGCGCGAAGCGAGATAAACAAAACGGCCCCTGACCGACAAATTATTAAGTCGGTTAATGTAATTAAGAAAATCGACTAAATATGTCGAAAAATATTAAAAATTGTGAATTATTCACTTTACAAATACAAAATATTGTGATATTATATCTAACGGTAAACCTTTAATGACAGTACAGAGATGCTGATAAGGTGTATTTCGGATATGCGCTTATTGACTTGTTGCGTCCTGCTGTACTGTGTACGGCGGGACTTTTTTTGTGATGGGAGTTGTGCTTGTTATGTCATGCGGAAAGGTCATTCTTGATACCGGTGCAGTTGAGCGCGCCCTCGTCCGTCTATCGCACGAAATCATCGAGCGCAATGCCGATTGCGAGTCAATATGTATCATCGGCATACGGCGCCGCGGCGTTCCGCTGGCGCGGCGCATTGCCGACAACATCATGCGTTTCAGCAATATCAGGGTTACACTCGGTGAGTTGGACATCTCACTCTACCGCGACGATTTGACCGACATTGGCAACCAGCCTCGCCTCAACAGCGCATCAATCGACTTTGACATAACGGGCAAAAATGTTATCATCGTCGACGATGTGCTTTACACCGGCCGCACAGTGCGCGCCGCACTCGACGCCGTCATGGATTTAGGCCGTCCGGCGTGTATTCAACTGGCCGTTCTCATCGACCGCGGACACCGCGAGTTGCCTATTCGCGGCGATTATGTCGGCAAAAATGTTCCCACTTCCCGCAGTGAAATGATAATGGTCAAGGTGCCGGAATTTGACGGCGAAACAGCAGTTGAACTGGTTAATCTCGGCTGAAAGCCGGTTTAATAAATATTTAGGAGGACGAAAAAATGAAACTGATTTATGACATCAAAGACAGACCGAAATTCGGTCAAATGATCGTTTTCGCCATCCAGCAGTTGCTGGCCATCATGGCCGCTACACTGGTGGTACCGGTCATCACCGAACACGGCATGAGTTCTGCCGCCGCGCTGTTTGGCGCAGGTGTGGGCACACTTGTGTATGTTCTCTTCACCGCAAAGAAAAGCCCTGTATTCCTCGGCTCGTCATTTGCATTTCTCGGCTCTATGGCGGCGGCATTTGCAGGCGGCGTTTCCATGCAGCTTGGATATGTCGGACTTATCCTCGGTGCTGTATTCGCCGGCCTCATCTATGTACTTATCGCCATCATCGTCAAATTCGCCGGAGTTAATTGGATTAACAAACTGATGCCGGCAGTTGTTATCGGCCCGACCGTTGCCATCATCGGTTTGTCGCTGGCCGGCAACGCAATCTCCGACCTGCAGAACGGCGGCGTTAAGACTGCCGACGGCACTTCGGTTGCAAATGTGCTCATCTGCGTACTTATCGGTCTGATTACCCTGCTGGTCACCATGCTGTGCTCAACCTACGGCAAAAAGACCCTCAGACTTATCCCCTTCATCATCGGTATCCTCGCCGGATACGCCGTTGCAAGCATCTTCACTGTTATCGGCAACGCCTACGGCATCGACGCTTTGAAGGTGGTTGATTACAGTTACTTCACCGCACTGGTTGACGGTGGCGTATCGCTCAAGACCTTCTTCGCAGTACCCGATTTCACCTTCTTGACCGCATTCAAGGGCATCGGTGAAATCAATGCAACCTATGTCGGCTCCATCGCTGTTGCGTATGTTCCGGTTGCTCTGGTTGTTTTTGCCGAGCACATTGCCGACCACAAGAACATCTCCTCTATCATCAATAAAGACCTTCTCGTTGAACCCGGCCTGCACAGAACCCTCCTCGGAGACGGCGTCGGTTCAATGGTCGGTGCTTTCTTCGGCGGTTGCCCGAACACCACTTACGGCGAGTCGATTGCTTGCGTAGCCATCACCGGCAACGCATCTGTTGCCACCATCATTACCGCGGCTTTCGGCGCCATCATCATCAGTTTCCTCAATCCTTTTGTAGCATTCGTTAATTCCATTCCCGCTTGCGTAATGGGCGGCGTCTGCATGGCTCTGTATGGTTTCATCGCCGTCAGCGGTCTGAAAATGATTCAGAAGGTCGACCTTGAGGACAACAAAAATCTGTTCGTCGTGTCTATCATTCTCATATCCGGCATCGGCGGTTTGACCCTGACCTTCGGCCAGTTCAAGTTCACCGAGGTTGCCTGCGCACTCATCCTCGGCATCATCGTTAACCTCATCCTCTCAAAAAAGAAAAAGGGCGCTGTTGATCAGCAGTAATAATGGCAATATAAGTTAAGTTAAAGGGCTGTCAGCAGCATGACAGCCCTTTTCAGTTTGCAGAATCTATTGACAAATCGGTCAATTTCAGGTATCCTTAATTGTGATATTATTTAACGGAGGCTGTGTTTTATGCCAAATGTTGCAGAGTATTTCGCAGAAAATGTATTTAATGACGCCGTAATGAAGCAAATGCTTTCAGACGAGGTATATAGTTCTGTCCAGCAAACCATATCAAACAATCAACCGCTCGACCCCACCGTCGCTGACGCGGTCGCCGCCGCGATGAAAGAATGGGCAATTGCGCGCGGAGTGACACACTACACCCATTGGTTTCAGCCGATGACCGGTGTGACGGCTGAAAAGCACGACAGTTTTATCTCCCCCGACAAAAACGGCGGGGTTATAATGGAATTTCGCGGCAAAGAACTGATCAAGGGCGAGCCGGATGCCTCCAGTTTTCCGTCAGGCGGACTCAGAGCCACCTTTGAAGCGCGCGGATACACCGCGTGGGACCCGACCTCATTTGCCTTTATCAAGGATAATGTGCTGTGCATACCGACCGTTTTCTGTTCATACGGCGGTCAGTCGCTTGACAAGAAGACGCCTCTTTTGCGCAGTATGAGAGCCATCGACAAGCAGGCATTGCGCGTTCTGCGCCTGTTCGGAAACACTCGTGCAACCGGCATTGTGACCAATGTCGGACCTGAGCAGGAGTATTTCCTGGTTGATAAACAACTGCACGACAAGCGCCGCGACCTTATTTTCTGCGGACGCACACTGTTCGGCGCCCGTCCGCCCAAGGGGCAGGAATTGGACGACCACTACTTTGGTGCTCTCAAACCGCGCGTCGCCGCCTTCATGACCGATATTGACCACGAGTTGTGGAAACTCGGTGTACTGGCCAAGACCGAGCACAACGAGGTCGCGCCCGCACAGCATGAATTGGCGCCCATTTTCTCAACCACAAATATCGCCACCGACCACAACCAGTTGACCATGGAGATCATGAAAAAGGTCGCCGCGCGCCATGGCTTGGTCTGCCTGCTGCACGAAAAGCCGTTTGAAAATGTAAACGGCAGCGGCAAACACAACAACTGGTCGCTGTCGACCAATTATGGCAAAAATCTGCTTGACCCCGGCGATTCACCGGCCGAAAACGCACAGTTTCTCTTGTTCCTGACAGCCGTTATAAAGGCGGTTGATGAGCATCAGGATTTGCTTCGCATATCTGTGGCCGATGCCGGCAATGACCACCGCTTGGGCGGCAACGAGGCACCGCCGGCCATAGTGTCAATGTTCCTCGGCTCAGAACTGACGGCCATACTCGAATCTATCGAGAGCGGTACCCCCTACTCTGAGTGTCACATCGAGCCGCTCAAAATCGGTGTTGACAATCTGCCTGTATTTCCGCGCGACACCACCGACCGTAATCGCACCAGCCCGTTTGCATTTACCGGCAACAAATTTGAGTTCCGCATGCTCGGCTCCAGCGCGTCTATCGCCTGCACGAACATTATGCTGAACACGATGGTGGCTGATGTGCTGGGCGAATTTGCTGACGAGTTGGAAGCCGCCGATGACTTCAATGAAGCCCTGAACGCCCTCATTAAGCGCACCATCACCGAACACAAGCGCATCATATTCAACGGTGACGGCTACTCAGACGAGTGGCAGGCCGAAGCGGAGCGACGCGGATTGCTCAATCTGCCGTCAACGGTCGACTGTCTGCCGCTTTACATAACCGAAGAAAACATATCAATGTTCGGTCGTCACGGCGTCTTTACTCCTGACGAGATGCACTCTCGGTACGAGATTTTGCTTGAGAAATACATCAAAAATGTCAAGATTGAAGCACTTACTGCTGTTGACATGATAAATCAAGAGATTGTTCCTGCCTGCCAAAAATTCATGTTGCAACTAACCCAACTCATCGCCGGTAAGCAAGCAATCGGTGTTGACATCAGCCTTGAGTCCGAGCGCCTGAACACAGTCAGCAAACTTACTGTTGAACTGGATACACAGTGCAAGCGACTGTCTGACTGCATCGAAAACCCTGTCATTGACAGCCGCGACAGTTTAGAAGTTGCCAAATTCTGTCGCAACGAAATTTTGACCGCAATGGCTGATGCACGCTCTGCGGCCGACAAGTTAGAGCTGATGGTCAGCAAGGAATTTTGGCCTTTCCCGACCTATGACGAGTTGCTGTTCAACATCTGATTTAAGCATAAAATTTAGTCCTGCCGAGATATCACCTATCACGGCAGGACTAAATTTTTATGCCGACCGCTCGATAAAATCAACTTTTAAATCAAGGTCGGGTATATACATACTGCTCGGCATCCCACTGCTGTAGGCCGTCAGTTGAAATTCGCCACTATTGCTCGTGCCGCTATAAACAGTCTTATTTCCGTCGTGTTTAATGCTCAGCGTCGATACATCCGTTGCGGCATCGAGCGCGTCAACCATTGCCGTCAGCGCCGACAGATACCGGCTGTATTTCTCAGGCACATCAAATGAAATACCGTCATAAGTGACCTTCGCCTTGCAGTCGGTTACACTGAGCGTCAAACCGTCCATGATGCTCGGCTCTGTGATACTAACAGTACAGCATCCCTTCGCCGGTCTGGTCATTTCGCCGCTGAATGTGTTGCCGTCCAGCGCGATGTTGATGGAGCAAACAAAGTCCGACGAGTTAATATTTGCCGTCTTGTCGCCTGAGCCGCACGCACAAAGGCAAACTGCAACTGCAACTGATATCCAGTATAAAACTATTCTCTTTAGCACAAAAAACACCCCCACAGCAACTAATTATTGTTATGCTGTGAGGATGAAAAATTATACGAATTTATTTGCCCAATTCTACTGTCCGCTTGTACGATGCCGCCACAGCCGCCATGACAGTGTCATCAAATCGGTCATTTCGCAATGACTTGACCCCTTCAATTGTACTGCCGGCAGGACTGCACACAGCATCGCAGAGCATCGCGGGCGTCTTATCACTCATAGAGGCCAGCGCGGCCGCACCCTTTACGGTCATAATCGCGTACTGCACCGCCTTTTCACGCGGCAAACCGCATTTGACAGCGCCCTCGGTCAGCGCGTCGATGAACATATAAACAAACGCAGGCCCACAGCCGCTGAGCGCACTGCCGGCGTCAATGAGGTTTTCATCGACGCTATCCCATGTGCCAGCCTGCTTCATCGCGCCAAGCAGGTTGTCCAATTGGCCGCCGTCAACGCCGTCACTGCAATAAATGACCATCCCCTCGCCCACCTGCACCGGCAAATTGGGCATGATGCGCACAATCGGATATTGACCGCCGACCATTTGCCGTACACTATCTATGCGCACTCCGGCCGCCATAGATACCAGCACAAATCGGTCGGTACGCGCGGCCAATGTGGCCGATAACTCACTGAGAAGTTCAGGATACTGCTGCGGCTTGACACCCAAAAATATGTAGTCAGCCGTGCGCGATATTTGCTCGTTACTGCATACAGTGCCGCCGATTTTAGCGGCCAAGTCTATGGCCTTTCGCTCAGTTCGGTTGGCCAGCAAAACATTTGCTCCGCCGGCGGCTGCCGCACATGCGAGTGCGCCGCCCATATTGCCAACACCGATAAATCCAATGGTCACAGTCATTTAATTCACCTCATTTTCTGATTTGTCCGTCGCCATGAATGACAAATTTGTATGTATTAAGTTCCGCTAGCCCCATCGGCCCGCGGGCATGGAGCCTCTGCGTTGATATGCCCATCTCGCACCCGAAGCCAAACTGGCCGCCGTCGGTAAAGCGAGTGGACGCGTTAACATACACTGCGGCGCTGTCCACATGCGCCGTAAATTGGTCGGCCGCCGCCGCGTCATAGGTCACAATGGCCTCACTGTGGCCGGTTGAATGGTCTGCAATGTGACGCACAGCCTCTTTGAGGTCATCTACCACCCTGACAGCCATAATGTAGTCAAGAAATTCTGTATCAAAGTCGTCTGCGCCTGCCGGCGAACCGTCAATTATGGCGGCGGCGCGCTCGCACAGCCGCAACTCGACCGGGACCTCATTAGAAGCCGCTCTGCTGTCAACCAACCGTGCTTTGAGCATCGGCAAAAACTTATCGGCAATATCCTTGTGCACCAGACAGACTTCGGCCGCGTTGCATACCGACGGGCGCTGTGTCTTGGCATTTTCGATTATATTAAGTGCCATCTCTAAATCGGCCGATTTGTCAACATAGATATGACATATTCCGGTTCCGGTCTGTATGCACGGCACTTTTGCGTTTTCTGTGCAGGTTCTTATGAGTCCGGCACCGCCGCGCGGTATCAGCAAATCAACCAGTCCAACCGCCGTCATAAGTTCATGCGCACTCTCACGCGATGTATCTTCAACGCACGATATTATGTCAACCGGCAAACCGCATCGTGCCAATCCGCCGCGCAATGCCCCGACGATGGCGCGGTTGGTGAAGTAAGCCTCTTTGCCGCCGCGCAAGACACAGACATTGCCGCTCCTTAACGCCAAAGCGGCGGCGTCTGAGGTGACATTCGGCCGGCTCTCATAAATTATTGCAACCACGCCGATGGGCACTGAAACCTTATCAATTGCCAAACCATCGGGTCTGACGGTGTGCGAAAGCACACGGCCCACAGGATCGGCCAGACGCGCAACTGCACGCAGGCTGTCGGCCATGTCTGCCACACGCTCATGCGTCAGCCTGAGCCGGTCAAGCATAACCTCGCTGATATGTTCGCTTGCCGAATTGACATCATTATTATTGTTTTCAAGTATTATGTCAACTTGTTCTTCAAGACAGTCTGCCATCGCATAGAGCGCTGTGCTTTTTTGTTCATCGCTTAAGGTGGCCGCCGTCATGCGCTGAGCCTTTGCGGCCAGTAAAATCTCATGAGTAGTCATATCACTGCCTCCTGCCGATAAATCGGCTGCCGACATCAGCGCCGTCAATAATATCATACAGGCGCTCTGGGAATGCGCCATTGGCGATGACCATGTCACACCCGGCCGACATGCACATCTCAGCGGCACGCAGTTTGGTGACCATTCCTCCGGTACCGCTCACACTTCCGGCACCCCCTGCCAGCGAAGTAATATACTCGTCAATAGTGTCAATGCGGCTGATGAGTTTTGCGTCACTGCAGCGGTGCGGGTCAGCCGTAAACAGGCCGTCTATATCGCTGAGCAGTACCAGCAAATCGGCTCCGACGCTGACTGCAACAATGGCCGACAGTGTATCGTTGTCACCGATAACAATTTCGTCGGTTGCAACCGTGTCGTTTTCGTTGATTATCGGCAGAGCGTGCAACTCAAGCAGACGGTTGACTGTATTTTTAAAATTATTAAACTGGGTTTCGCTCTCGACACTCGCGCCGGTCAACAGCACCTGTGCCACAGTGTGGTTGTATCCCGAAAACAGCCGGTCATATGTGTACATCAGTTCGCACTGACCGACAGCGGCGGCAGCCTGCTTGGTCGGTATGTCGGTCGGCTTGCCGCTGAGCATCAGTTTGCCGATGCCCATGCCGATAGCGCCCGATGACACCAAAATGATTTCATTTCCGGCATTCTTTAGGTCGCTGATAACACGGCAAAGTTGCTCAACATGCCTGATGTTGAGTCGGCCGGTCGGATAAGCCAGTGTTGATGTGCCTACCTTTATTACAATACGCATTTTTGCGCACCCCCATCTTTACAAAATTGGCACCGCTGATGTGGCGGTGCCGAAAATATCAGTTGACCTTGTTGCCGAATGACTCAATATACACACTGCGCGGAATAAACTTCTTGATGGCATCGAGGGTACGCTCGTCCGGCTCAAAAATAATCGCTGAACTCTTCTTTGTTCCACCGATGATTATGTAGTATTTTTCTCCGTTACCGCCGGTAACATCAAGCGGCTTTAAATTGGACGGGATGTCAGACGGTCGCTCGTAGCGGCCGATGGAAGTTATATCGTGACACTCAAAGGCGGCCAAACGCTCTCTTTTTCGGCGGGCGGTGATGCGGTCGATATCCACATAGCCGTTGGTAACACTGTACTCAAACTCAATATCAAACAGCGACGACGCGTAAATGGCGCCGTAACCGAGACCGATACCCGCGGCGATGAAAAACATGCTCAAAAAGCCCATACTGAGTCCGGTCAATATGATGAGCACGGCCGCCATAAAACCGAACAAAAGCACGAGCGGCCGAAATGCCTTTTCAAATCCGCGCTTATTTCTCATAACAAGTTGCTCAATAAAAACATCCATATCATTAACTCCGTATAATTTTTAATCAATTATATCACATTGATTAAAACAATTCAACAAATCTTTGTTAACAATCTGTATATGATGTCCGCAAATAAAAATTTGAGCACCGCTGACAGTTAATTACAACCGTCAGCAGTGCTCGCGCTATTTTGTACTCAAAAGCCGTAGTCAATGACCTATTAAAGTTCAACTGTGATTTTGGCAATACCGCAGCGGTCGCTTTCGGCGTACAACCCAAGTGTTTTTTGTCCCTTTTCGGGGCGGACGGCAACGGTTATCTTGCCAGCGTACATGAGGCGCTCGGCCATCGACACTGCGTTGTGGTCATCAACACCTGAGCCTGTGCCGACAATAACCGCGGGAGCCGACGCAGAGAAACGCACATATTCAGCCGCGTTTGGTACCGGCAGTCCGTCCTCATCAACGCATTCGCAGGTAAACAGCGCAATGTCTGTTCCGTTGGCTTCAAACTTGTTATCGGCGTGCAAAACGAGCCTGTCGGCCGGTTTTGATGTCTTTCTCTCGTCCTCGGCAACCAACTTGCCATCGCGATAGCCCTTGACCGTAAGCGTGCCCGGCGTGTAAACAACATCCCACTCGCCGTGGCCGTACTTCTCAATAGACTTTCTGCCGAGACTCTCGCCGTTGAGGAATAACTCAAGTTCGTCGCAGTTGGTATATACCGTTACGGTAATAGTCTCGCCCTCCAGTCCCTTAAAGTTCCAGTGTGGAACGATATGAGCCATTGGTGCGTCTGTCCAGTGAGACATATTCTGATAAAACGCGCCCTTTTTCTGCAAGAACAGGTCGATGGCGCCCGATCGCGAGCAGACATCCGGCCAAACTGCCTCGCCGCGGTGTTCAACCGCCGCCCACTGATATGCGCCGATTATGTACGGGCGGTCAGTCAGGAATTTCCATGTATTCTCGCGGCCTTTAAACCATGAGGTTGTGTCGTGGTCCTTGTCAATGGTTTTTCCGTTTGCATTACTTGGAAAATTCCAATCCCTGATGGTTCCGGTGGCGCAGCATTCAGAAGCAAAAAACAACTTATCAGGATACTCGGAGTGTATCTTGTCATACAATTCCAGATTGTAGTTGATACCCACAATATCGCAATCGGCGTAAACGGTTGAGCCGTCGGGCGAATCGACTGCGGCAGTAATCATACGGGTGTTATCCAGTTTTCTGATTTTCGCCGCCATGGCCTTATGAATCAGTCGGCCGTTTTCGGTCTTTTGCATAGGCTCCTCGTTGCCGGTCGACCAGAAGATGACCGACGGTCTGTTTCTGTCCCGCTTAACGAGGGTTTCCAGTTGCTCCAGCGCTTCATCGGTCGCCTCGAACCAGCGGGTCTCGCTCATAACAAGGAAGCCCATCTCATCAAGCGCGTCCATTGTCGCGGTGGAATTTTGATAATGCGAGGTTCTGAAGCCGTTTGCACCCATTTCCTTCATTAGTTGAATCTTGTATTTGGCAATATTGTCGGGCACGGCAAGTCCGGTCAGACCGAAATCCTGATGGCAGCAAAGTCCCTTGATGTAGGTCTTTTTGCCGTTGATGAGCAGGCCGTTATCGAGGTCTAATTCGACCGTTCTAAATCCGATTCGGGTTTCGCTCTCGTCGCTCATACCGCTTTTCTCAGTCAAAACCGTTTTGACAGTATATAAATTTGGGCATTCGGTGTCCCACAACAGCGGGTCGCAGACATCGGCCGAATACTTGATAGTTGCCTTCTCGCGCAGGGGCACCTCGCCCTCGGCAGTTGCACTGGCAACGGCATTGCCATCGGCATCATAAACGGTGCTGACCAGCGAAACGACGCAATCCTCGTAGCAATCGTTGACCACAGTTGTTTCAAAGTCAACTCTCCACTGCTTGTCGCCAACCTTCTTTGTCGGTGCGTATACGCCGTAAAGGTCAACAGCGACAGGGTCGGTTATCAGCAGCGACACATCACGGTAAATGCCTCCGCCCTGATACCACCAGCCCTCGAACTCCTCTGTATTGACATACACAGCCAGCACATTTTCGCGGTCAAAGTAGGCGTTGGCGCTGATATCAACAACAAAACTGTTGTATGATGAGAAGTTGTGCTTCATCAGGCAGCCGTTGAGATAAACGGTCGAATGACCGGCAACGCCCTCAAACAGCAGTAAAATGCGCTTGCCGCGTGCCTCCTCCCCTATGGTAAAGTGCTTGCGGTACCACGCGTTGTCATATTTGAAAAAGCCATGGGCGTTGTTCTGAGTGGGATCGTTTGGCTGATCAATTATATAATCATGAGGAAGATTAACATGCTTCCAACCCTCACTGCGTATTTCTCTGTCTGACTCGTATGAGTCCGGATTGTCGTGATAATGGTAGGCCGCCGGACCAATCAGTTTGCGCTCGGTTTTGCTCTGCTTATAAACAGGGCCCTTGTCGGCCGGGCGCGGTACATGAATGTCACCCTTGTGAAACAGCCAGCCGTCATACAGTGATACTTGAGTTCTCATCTTTTCAGCTCCTAATATAATCGTTAGGTTTATCCAAGTGTAGTATATACCCTTACATGACCATTTTCAAGACAAAAGTTTGAAAAATCACACCTTTTCAGCAAGAAAAAATGCGCACCCGCGAATCCGATAGATTTCGCAGGTACGCATCGTAATATTTGAATAAATTTGTGCCGCTAAGGCCGATTATTATTCGTGGTCACGGCGTCTGCCGCGATAGCCGCCGCGGTTGTTGCTGCGGCGGGGAGCCTCGTTGGAAATGTCATTCTCGGGGGTAAGTCCCTCAACCTGAATGAGAGCGTCACGGCGCGACAGATTGAGTCTGCCCTGGTCGTCAATTTCAACAACCTTTACAATGACCTCATCACCGACTTGGACAACATCCTCGACCTTTTCAACGCGCTTAACATCCAACTTGCTGATGTGGACGAGTCCCTCTTTGCCGGGGGCAATCTCGACAAACGCGCCGAAACTCATCAGACGAGTAACGCGGCCCTTGAATACGGCTCCGATTTCGGGGTCTTTGGCGATGGTCTCGACAATCATCAGCGCGCGGCGTGCATCCTCAATGTCGATAGCGCAAATGTGAACATTGCCATCCTCTTCGACATCAATCTTGCAGTTGCAGTCAGCGCAAATCTTTTGAATAACCTTGCCGCCCTGACCGATGACATCGCGAATCTTGTCAACATCAATCTTTGTCGACAGCATTTTTGGCGCATAGGGTGACAACTCATCGCGCGGCTTGTCAATGGCTTTGAGCATAACCTCGTCCAAAATCTGAATACGAGCCTTGTGTGTCTTTTCAAGTGCCTCCTTGATGATAGCGGGGGTCAGACCGTCAATCTTGAGGTCCATTTGAATAGCGGTAATGCCGTCGTGTGTGCCGGCCACCTTGAAGTCCATATCTCCGAAGAAGTCCTCGACGCCCTGAATATCAACCATCGTCATGAACTCGTCACCATTGGTAATGAGGCCGCAACTAATACCGGCAACCGGCTCCTTAATCGGGACGCCGGCGTCCATCAGTGCCAGAGTAGAGCCGCAAACCGAGCCCTGCGAAGTCGAACCGTTGGACGAGAGAACCTCGGACACCAGACGGATAGAGTACGGAAACTCCTCTGCCGACGGAATTACCGGCAGCAGGGCGCGCTCAGCCAAAGCGCCGTGACCGATTTCGCGGCGGCCGGGGCCGCGGCTGGGTTTGGTCTCTCCGACCGAATAGGACGGCATGTTGTAGTGGTGCATATAGCGCTTCTCTTCCTCATCGTCGATGCCGTCAAGCAGCTGCGCATCGCGGAGTTGGCCGAGGGTAGCAACGGTAAGCACCTGGGTCTGGCCGCGTGTGAACAGGCCGGAGCCGTGAGCGCGCGGCAGCAGGCCAACCTCGGCGGCCAGCGGACGAATCTCGTCTATGCCGCGGCCGTCAACGCGCTTTTTGTCGTTAATGAGCCAACTGCGCACAACAAACTTCTGCAGTTTGTACATGCACTCGTTGATGACCGACTCCTGCTCGGGATATATTTCGTCAAATTTGGCGTGAACCTCATCGTAGATGGGCTGTAAACGCTCATCGCGGATGCGCTTATCGTCGGTATCCATCGCATAGCGTACCTTCTCGATGGCGAAATCCTTGATAGCCTCGAACATATCGTGGTCGGGCTCGCAGTCCTCAAACTCAAACTTAGGCTTGCCGATTTCTGCAACAATGCCGTTGATAAAGTTTACGATTGACTGGTTGACTTCATGAGCCTTCATGATAGCATCAAACATTACATCGTCGGGGATGCGGTCGGCGCCGGCCTCAATCATGGCCACCTTTTTATCGGTCGAAACAACGGTGACATGCATGCGACTGCGCTTCTGCTGTTCGCTGTCGGGGTTGATGACAATTTGGTCATCAACATATCCGGCAATAACACCGCCAACCGGGCCGTTCCACGGAATGTCAGAGATGGCAATGGCGCAGGATGCACCGATCATGCCGGTAATTTCGGGTGAGCAGTCGGGGTCAACCGACATAACGGTGCACACAATGGACACATCGTTACGCATGTTCTTCGGGAACAACGGGCGCATAGGACGGTCAATCATACGCGAAGCCAAGATAGCCTTTTCAGTGGGGCGACCCTCGCGGCGCATGAACGAGCCGGGTATGCGGCCAACCGAGTAAAGTTTCTCCTCAAAGTCAACCGACAGCGGGAAAAAGTCGATGCCGTCGCGGGGCTTGGCCGATGCGGTAACGGCGCAGAAAACTGCCGTATCGCCGTAGCGAGCCATGCAGGAGCCGCCGGCCAACTGGCCGAGTTTGCCGGTTTCGATGACAAGCGGGCGGCCGCACAGGTCCATTGAAAATGTTCTTGCGTTTTCAAACATAATAAAACCTCCGAAATTTTTATATTTACGGGGCACGGTTTAGCAATAAATTCAACTGTCGAACTGCGCCGCGGCTCGGCAATTCAATTCACTGCTAAAACCAGTTTTGCCCCGTATTTTACATATTGCGGTATCGTGCAAAAAGCAAAAGCAGACCGATTGCAAAATGCACAATCGGTCTGCCCGTCGATTATTTGCGTATGCCGAGTTTTGCAATCAGAGAGCGGTATCTCTCAACATCAACCTTCTGCAAGTATGCGAGCAGGTTGCGTCTGTGTCCGACCATCTTGAGCAGGCCGCGGCGTGAATGATGATCCTTCGGATGATCCTTCAGGTGGGCATTCAGGTCATTGATGCGCTTGGTCAGTACAGCAACCTGAACCTCAGGCGAGCCGGTGTCACCCTCGTGAGTGGCGTACTCAGCCATGATGGCGTTCTTTTCTTCCTTAAGCAACATTTGTTTCACCTCATTTGATATATTTATTCACACGGCCGAGCAAAAGGCAAAGGTGACTCCCGATTGGGCATACGCCAAATGCACAGTCCGCAGAACAGTGTAATCATTTTACCACATTATTTTGCGTTTGTAAATAGTAAATATGACTTTTTTATTGCTGTATTTTTCATCTTTATTATTGAATACGGCAAAAACAAGGTCTTGACACAAAGGCGGTATTCAGATATAATAATATTCACACGCCGGTGTGGCGAAATCGGCAGACGCAGGGGACTTAAAATCCCCCGGTGGCAACACTGTACCGGTTCAAATCCGGTCACCGGCACCAAAAAATCTCGTTCTTCGGAACGAGATTTTTTTATTCAAGCCGACAGGCTTGGTATATCACCACGCATTAGCGTGTATATCATCACACCTTTAGGTGTGCATAAAAAGTCTGTCGGCTTGATGGTATACAAAACTTCGTTTTGATGATATGCAATGCTGCGCATTGATTTCAAATGCTCCTGTCGGTTCAAATCCACATCGGAATTTTGCGGCGGCATCTTTTTTGCTACCTCTTGACAAAGCCCCAATGGCACAAGCCTTTGGGGTTTAATTCTTACCTCTTCAACTTTTAGAGGTATAATGAAAACATAAATGGTGATTTTCATAAAGTAAAGTCATTTGATGATATGCTATACTTATTTTGCAGGCGGTGCCTATATTATGACTTGGTTTAAAAATTGTTTTCAAAGCCGCAATAGCCGCCGTCAATGCCGTCATGGGAAGAAATTGTTGAGTTTATGTAAGGTGCAGCAAAAATGCTTTGTCAAGTGTCGCTTGACATAATCAAGTAAAATATTCTTTCATTTTAATGAAATTTTGCTATAATTAGATTAGGCAAAAAGGAGGATAGCTTTATGACAGTTGGTGAAAATATTCAAAAATACAGAAAAGGCCTTGGAATGTCACAAGAGGAGCTTGGACAAAAATTACTTGTCAGCAGGCAAACTATCAGCCTTTGGGAAAAGGATCAAACTATTCCGACAGTCGACAATTTAATACGGCTGAAAGAAGTGTTTGGGGTTTCGGTCGATGAAATATTAGGCTTGGAAAACGAAACGCAAATTACATATTATGAACCGAATGAGGTATACCGATTCAATTTCATGAATACTGAATTAAATGAAATACACCGCCTGCAAAGAAAGGCTGTGTATAGAAAGCCTATCCTTTTTACTTTGATTTCGGCTTTTCTTATAGTATTCTTTATCGGTTCGTCTGCTCCAAACATTATGATCGGAGCAGCTTTCGGTATTCTTTTTATTGGTACAGTTTATCATGTCAAAGAAATTCGCGCGGATAACAAGGCTTTGGAAAACAGTATTCATCGAATTTGCGAATCTACTTATGAATATAAAGTTTTTGAAGATTACATAACTGTAAATATATACCGAAAAAACGAACTGATCCGTGAATCTAAATGCTATTTTACGGACATAGAACAGATACAGCAGCTTGATAAGTGGCTGTTCTTCAGATTCTGCGGACAATCGTTTATTGTGCGAAAAAATGATTTGAAAGAAAACTCTGCATTTTATTCGTATATGTATAAAAATCCGTCAAAAACAACAGAAAATATCATCCCGAACAAATGGAGAGCCATTTCGAATGTATTGTTTGTTGCATCGCTGTTGTCAATATTGGGAGCGGTAGCTTTGCTGGGAGCTGTATCGAGTTCAAACAACTTATTTGATGAAAATATGTGGCTGTTCTTTTTGTTTACTCCCATTCCCATTGCGTCTGTAATTTTTGGATTTGTACTAAAATCAAAAGGATATAAATATAAAAAGAATATCGTCGCAGGAATTATAATGACATTTTTCCTATGCATATACGGCTCATTTACCTTCATATTTTAAGTAATATTGTAGGGGCAGTTCGCCCAAACGAGTGTTCATAACGGATTTGAGTTATGAACACTCGTTTTTTCGGTGGAGATATTTACTTTATTTCAAAATAAAGTTCTCTGCCGAGCGAGGCATAAGCATAGCCCTTGATCTTGGATATGCCGGCCGATTTTGCAACCGCCTGGTAATTGTTGCGCATCCAATTGACAAAACTGTTATAATCAGAAGTTACATACACGCGCAAGGTGCGGTTGCCTGATGCTTTAAGCAGTTTGGCCACCGAGTCGACTGTATATGTGGATACAACAGTACCGTTCTTTACAAAATAGTTATACTTGGTGGCGGTGCAGTTGGGCGCCGGATAACCGCTTGTGCCGATGGCGTGGTCCTCCTTTATCTGCGATGTGGTAACATTGAAGTAGGCGTAATGCAATATGCCGCCGTCTGAGTTATCGGCGTCATCCCATGTCATATCCATGTGATAATAACTGCCGCCGATTTTAACAGCATTCCATGCGTGCGGCTCAGGCGAACCGGTAGACGGGTTGTTACTGCTGCCGGTGATGAAAAGGCACTGTATCCCGGCCTGATAGCATAGATACTGGAAGGCGCGCGCATAGCCCTCACACACCGCCGTGCCGTCTACAAGGGCGCCGTATGCGGTGTGGCAGTTGGTTGAAGAAGCATATTTGCAGGTAGCCGCCAATCGGTTGTGAATGGCCAACTCGCGGTCATACTCGCTTGACGAGCCGCTGATGCCGGTCAGCAGTCTTGTAACCGCGGCGGAGAATTTATCTTTTGCCGAGGATAACTGTGATTTGGAAATGCCGGTATATGTCGGCTCAACTGTCATCACATAGTCGCCCATATATGAATACTTGTAGCCGTTGGTCACCCAGAAGTGCTGTGGATAGTCGCTGAAATAGGCGGCATAAACCTCATCAATTTCGCTTATTTTGATGCGGTTTGAGGCATCATTTAGGTTGATGCTCTTATCCATATTGGCCACGCCGGCAACAATGCGGTCATAGGCCAGCACCAGCGCCTTGCCATTTGATTTGCCCGACAGATAGGTGCGGCCGTAGTAGTTTGAATTGGACAGCGGAGTCAGCGTTTTCACGGCCGGCTTCTCAGACGACACAGTCGGCTTGGACGACACGGTCGATACTGTGCCGGAGCTTACCTGCTGTTTGCTGACAACGGTCGGCTTGGACGATATAGCCGAGCTGGGAGAGGCACTGCTGTTTGTTGATGAAGTGCCGCTCGCCGACGATACGCCTGTCTTTGATGAGTCGGCCAGAGAACTGCTGCCGACCTCAGCCGATGTATAATTGCTTGACAATTGAGTATCGGCCGACACAGTGCTGTTAACCGCCGCGCCACTGCTTGACACAGAGGCGCCGGTGTCAGCTTTTTCACCGCAGGAGCAAACCGATACGGCAAGCAAAATCACCGCGGCAGTGAGCGCTGTAAGCGATAATAAAGTTTTTTTCATGTTCTAATACCCCTCCAACTTAAAAAAACATAAACAAATTTGAAAAAAAGTGTAAAAACACTTGCATTTGTTTGCAAAATCTGTTATCATGACAAATGTTATTGCGAATATTAAAGGAGGTGCAGACTGTGGCTAAATGTGACATCTGCAACAAAGAGATTTCTTTCGGCATTAAGGTTTCACACTCTCACAGACGTTCAAACAGAACTTGGAAACCCAATGTCAAGCGCGTCAAGGCAATTGTTAACGGCACACCGTGCAGAATCAATGCCTGCACCCGTTGCCTGCGTTCAGGCAAGGTTACCCGCGCTGTCTGATTCTTTGCTAACAAAGATAGTATCGTCCCCTGGCCGGTCGGTCAGGGGATTTTACTTTGCGTAAAATCAGTATTTGCCGACCTTTAACAATTCGCGGCACCGCCTGAAGGCGGCCTCCTCGCCGTCGGTCGCGACCAGCGTCAGCAGGCTCTCGAGCAATTCAGAGGTTTCGGGGTGTATCACGCGCCGCCCCTTCCCTGACAGAAAGTAGTCAAGCGGCAGGCGGTCGTTATAGGTTGCCGGATTATATATTTTGCTGGCCGCCATGCGGTCACAAAACATTTCGATGACATATTTCAGCGGCATCTTGACCGGCCCGCTGAGTTTGGTTTTGGGGTCGTAATCCACCCAGTATTCAAAATGGTGGCGGTTTCTGCCCTTATGGTGCATCCACGACAATGAATATCCGTACTCGGCACGCTCAATCTCGTTGGGACTGCGGGTGCCAACGAAATACCGCGCACCACGAAAGAACTCGGTCGGTGAATATTTGGACAAATCGTGCATCAGCCCACGCCACGGGATACCGGCCTTGATACAGTGGGCTATCACCATGTGACGGTGGCGTGTGATGACGGCAAAATGTTTTATCGGGTGCATTTTTAACTCCTGACAAATGAATAGCGGTCATACTGGTCGCCGTCAAGCGTGTGCAGTGTAAGTCCGCCCTCATTTACGATAATGTACCCCCTGGCCGTATCCTCCTTGGGCAGGCTGACCGACCCGGGATTTGCATATATGACGCCGGACAAATCGGTGCACTTGGCCACATGGGTGTGACCACACAGCAGAATATCGCCCGAATTTAATTTGGGTCTGTTGCTCTCGCCGTAAATGTGGCCATGGGTTGCAAAAATTGTGCGGCCGCCGACATACAGCAGAGCGTAATCGGCCATTATCGGAAAATTGAGCACCATCTGGTCGACCTCAGCGTCGCAGTTGCCGCGAACACAGAGCAACCTGTCGCTAATCGAATTGAGCGCGGCAATGACCTCCTTTGGCGAATACTCCCGCGGTAGGTCGTTGCGCGGCCCGTGATAGAGCAAATCACCGAGGAGGAGCACTTTGTCCGGATTTTCCCTCTCGATAGCCCCAAGCAACTGCCGGCAATAATAGGCTGAGCCGTGGATATCGGAAGCAACAAGAATTTTCAACTGAAATCACCTATCAATTTACAAGGCAGATTGGGTGTAAAACTCAATCTGCCGCATTTTTTATTCTACAGTAACCGACTTTGCCAGATTGCGCGGCTTGTCGATATCGCATCCGTTTGAGGCAGCAACATAATAGCCGAACAGTTGGAGCGGAATAACGCTCAAAGAGGCAGTGAACAGCGGATGGGTGGAGGGAATGCTGATGCTGTAATCGACCGATTCAGAGATGTCCATATCGTCCTGAGAAAGGCCGATAACCAGCGCTCCGCGCGCCTTGACCTCGCGCACATTGCTGATGAGTTTATCGGCAAGGGCGTTTTGACAGGCCAGTGCTATAACCGGACGGCCCTCCTCGATAAGGGAAATTGTGCCGTGTTTAAGTTCACCGGCGGCGTATGCCTCTGAATGTATGTAGGATATCTCCTTGAGTTTGAGAGAACCTTCCAGGGCGCTGGCGTAGTCGATATTGCGGCCGATAAAGAACATATTCTTCTCGCCGTAAAACACCGTTGCCAGATTTTGAATGGCCGAGCGGTCATTTATGAGGGTCTCGACCTTTTCGGGCAAAGCGTTCAGTTGGCTGATAAGTTCGGCGTTAAGCGCGTCATCAACGCGGCCCAGCCGACGGCCGATATATATGGCCAGCAGATAGAGAGCCGCCAACTGCGCCGAGTATGCCTTGGTGGTGGCAACGGCAATCTCAGGTCCGGCCCATGTGTATAAAACATCGTCAGCAGCCTTGGCAATGGCGCTGGAGACAACATTTACTATTGCCAGCGTGTGCGCTCCCTTTTCCTTGGCCTCTTTGAGCGCGGCCAGCGTGTCGGCTGTCTCGCCCGACTGACTGATTACAACCACCAGCGTATTCTCGGTGACAATGGGGTCGCGGTAACGGAACTCCGACGCCACATCAATCTCGACCGGCAGTCTGCAAAGGCGCTCAATGACATATTTGCCGACCATGCCGGCGTGATAGGCCGAGCCGCAGGCGGTAATATACACCTTGTCGACCGATTTAAGTTGCTCATCGCTCAGGCTGAAGTCGTCAAGCACCACCTCATTGTCCTTTAAGCGCGGGCGAATGGTGTCACGCAGTACCTTTGGCTGTTCGATGATTTCTTTCATCATGAAATGCTCATATCCGCCCTTTTCAGCGGCATTCACATTCCAGTCGATGGTCTTAACCTCGTATTCAATTTCCTCCTCATTGCGGTTGTAGATGCTGATACCGCCGCGGCCGATAACGCCGATTTGGAAGTCATCCATATATACAATGGTTTTGGTGTGCTCAACAAGCGCCGTAACATCGGACGCGATATAGTTG
>JAQXHB010000045.1 GCA_029007015.1 Bacillota bacterium
ATCCCTTCGGCGTAACCCATTTACTTGACGCTTCCGCAGAAATAGGCGATATCAACAATACTTTAAAGAGTAATATAGATATTTCGGTATTGGCAAGAGTCCATATATTCGGCAATAAAGCCGACTTTGCTTTAACCGAGAAAATTTTAGAAAAATATTCCGATAAAGTTATAGGTTTAAAGGTTTATCTTGATACAACCTTTACAGAGGTGACAGATGCCCGCCCGCTTGAAGAAATATGCCGGTATGCAAGAAAAAGAAATCTCTTTGTAATGGTGCACACTGCCAATTCGCCTATCAGTATGCTTGAGATAGTGGACACCTTGAATAAAGGCGATATCATTTCGCACGCCTTTCACGGGGGAAAGAATAATGCTGCTGAAAGTGGTTTTATATCCCTCAAAACAGCCAAAGAAAAAGGCCTTCTTCTGGACAGCGCTTTTTCGGTCGGCTATCATATTGATTATTCCATATTCAAGGAGGCCGTCGCCAAAGGCTTTTTACCCGATATTATCAGCACTGATATTACAAAAGAGCAGGAGTATATCGGTAAGGAAAAATACGGACTTACAACCTGTATGAGTATTGCGGAAAAATGCGGAATGAGCATGGAGCAAATTTTCAAGGCGGTAACCGTTAATCCGACGGGAATTTTAAGAGGCGAAAATAACAGAGGATATTTAAAAGTCGGGGATAGGGCGGATATTACCGTTTTGAAAAAGGTACCGAGCAGTTTGCAAATTACCGACCGATATAATAATTCGGTTGTTATTGATTATACCGTTAAATGTGCTTTAACTGTTTGCGGAAATGAAATTGTATACTGCCCTCCCTCTGAGAGCCGCTAACCATATCCTGACGGTTGTTAGGGCTGTGCTTTAAAAACCAACCAATAGGTTCATCGGCGTTTTTCCTGTTATCTTTTTGAAATAACGGGAAAAGTAATTGGCGTCGCTGAATCCGACTGCTGCTGCCACATCTTCAATGCTGTAGCGGCCTGTTTCGAGTAGGCCTATTGCTTTGGTAATACGCAGTTCTAACAAATAGCGGTGCAGGGGCTTGCCGAAGGTGCGGAGAAATTCAGAACTAATATAATTGGGATGAAAGTGAAAAATTTCCGCTATCTTTTTATTGGTGATTTCTTCGTTATAGTGCAATTGCAAATAATCCGCCACGGCATTTGCGTCAAAATTATTTGTCTTGCGAACAGCAAGTTGACGCACAAACTCAGTCAGAATGAGTATCAGTTCGGCATCATTCTCAAGTTGATAGCAAAACTGCTTTTTTTCGTAGCGTTCAATCATTTTTAAAAGCGGTTTTTCTGCAAAAAATGCGTTTGCGCAGTATGCACAGCGATTCAATTCCTTACAGTCATCAAAGTTTATGCTTTCAAAGGCGCGAAATTCAGTGTTGTTTCGGTTATACGGTATAGGTGCAATCGGAATGTTGTGCTCACAAAATTCCTGAGTCCAGTCAAAATTTATTGCCAAGTATTTCACATTTGTGGGTATTATGCGATACGGCACTCCTGAGTTTATCAGTATGGCGCTGCCGAGGGGCAAATCGACCGTTTTTCCGTCCGCAAACAACTGACCGTTTCCGCTTACTGTGTAAAACAGCCGCGCATCAATGGGGAATACCTCGCAAAATGATGAACTTTTGGAAATGACAAGTTCGCGCGGAAATCTTGCAAAGGGTTTGATTTTATTCAAAATCATCTGAATACTCCTTTATTTTGTGCTATTATATCTTTGATTTATGCTTTGATTATAGTATGTCGTTGTGATAAAATCAAGGTATAAATCTTTATTTTATAAAGGAGTATGATTATGTCTGATTCAAATCTTCGTTTGCCCGGCCGCATTGCCGTTTTCGCGGTTGCCCATGCAAAATATTGGGCTCAGTTTCCGACTCTCCGAGGAAAACTTGAGGAATACCACAACGAACTTTGCAAAAAACTGGCCGATTTCGGAGCAGAGGTTGCCGACTTTGGCATCATCGACAGTGAAAGACAGGGTTATGAACTGCTGCCGCGCCTGAAGGCTGCGGACTGCGATGTATGGTTCTGCAATATGATTACATATGCCACATCTTCGGTTTTCGCCCCTATTATGCGCGATGCCGACCGTCCTGTTGTGCTTACGGCCCTTCAGCCGCTTCATGCTCTGGATTATACCAAGGCCAACACCCTTATGCAACTTGAAAATGACTGTATATGCTCCGTTCCCGAATATGTGGGAGTTGCGAACCGTCTCGGAAAGAAAATCAGCGATGTAATTATCGGCACCTTAAACGGCGATGAGAAAGCCGATGCCGAACTCTTGGAATGGTGCAAAATTGCTGCCGTACTGCGAGCCTTGCACGGCGCGCGCATAGGTCTGATGGGGCATGTGCTCGAGGCGATGTATGATATGCACGCTGACCCGACGGCCGTTTCCGCGGCGTTTGGACTGCATGTTCCGCTTTTGGAGCCCGACTCCATTCTCCCCTATGAGAAAGCGGTCACAGAGGCGGAAATTGCGGCAAAATCCGCAGAGATTTGTGAGAAGTTTGACAGACCTGACCCTGTCAGCGACCCTATTACAAAGAAACTGACCGACGAGGATTTGCGCGATTCCGCGAGAAGTGCTGTGGCGCTTGAAAAGTTTATTAAGGATAATAAACTCAACGGTCTTGCCTATTATTACGAGGGACTGGAAGGCTCAGAGGTTCGCAGGGCGATTTCGTCGCTGATTGTAGGAAACTCTCTGCTTATAGGCAGGGGCTTCCCGATGTGCGGCGAGTTTGACATTAAAACCTGTATTGCAATGCTTATTATGGACAGGTTGGGCATAGGGGGCAGTTTTGCGGAACTTCATCCTTTTGATTTCGACAGCAACTGCATTCTGATCGGTCACGACGGCCCGCACCACATTGCGATTGCCGAGGGCAAGCCGGTCATTCGCAGTCTGCTTAAATATCACGGCAAAGAGGGGAGCGGGGCTTCGGTTGAATTTAAAATCAAGGAAGGACCTATCACAATGCTCGGCATTACGCAGGACGCAAACGGTCGCTTCCGCTTTATAATCGGAGAGGGCGAGTCACAGTCAGGGCCTATTCCTCCGACAGGTAACACCAACACCCGCGCTGTATTCAAACCCAGCACCCGTGAATATATAAAAAAATGGGTCATGGCTGGGCCGACTCACCATTATGCTCTGGGCATAGGACATCATGCCGAAACGATAAAGAAAATTGCCGATGTTTTGGGAATTGATGCACAAATCATCAAATAGTCAGGAGAGAATATAAATGTTCAAGAATGTTACCCTTGAAATGAGTTTAAAGCCGTTCAAAAAGACAGACGACCGGTATATACGCGATGTTTGCAGAAAAATGTTTGAACAGTGGCGTCCTCTCCTCAAGAACAGAGAGACGGTTTCTGTAATGCTCTGGACGGCGGACGGCAGTGAAATTCTTGACTATGCAGGCGATTTAGAGCAGGAATTTGAGTGGTGCTGTTATGTCGGTACGGCAAATCAGGAATTTATCGGTAAGGATGACCATCCCGATTGCTCGCTGCACGATAAAAAGCACTATTATATGGATAATCCTCCTGTTATGACCTACAGAATTTTGAAAAGAATAGTAGATATACTCAAAGAGGAGGCCGCAAAGGCTTTCCCAAATGCGGTTATACGAGTCGGAGAAACCTTTGATATCGGGCCTGAATTTGCCAAATCAGACTTTAAATATAAGCGGCACACCGAAATTTTGTCAGGAACAAGTTTTTTTACTTTCGGTTTTGTTGACGCGACAGCCTTGCTCAATGCCGACAGCCGGCGTTATGCCGCATATCCTGACGGTATTCCCAAGGATACTCCGTTTGGCACCTTTTTCGGCAAGCAGGCAAACATATTCTTAAAGGATATGGGCTTTGACTATTTGTGGTTATCCAACGGTTTGGGATTCAGTGCTGAGCCGTGGGACATTACCGGCAAGGTCTTTGACGGCAAAAACTTCCACACTGAAAAGCTCGAGGATACGCGTAAAAACGTATTTGATTTTTGGCGCCTTTTCAGAAAGGAATGTCCCGACTTTCCGCTTGAAACCAGGGGCACAAACAATTCTGTGGGAATTGATTATGCCACCGACGGCGTACCTCTGTACGATATATACAATGCGGGCTTTGATATTACCCCGCCGCCCAATTCCCCGTGGGCGGCACTGGATGACAATTTCGGTCTCGAAATAATGGGCCATATGACACGAATCTGCGAGTTGCCCGGGGACCAATTTCTATTCAGATATTATATTCACGACCCTTGGTGGCTCAATTCCCCGTGGTATGACCGCTACAACGGCAGTGCGCATGATATTTACCTGCCGATGGCTGTTACACGAATTACCGGCGACGGAGAGGTGCAATCGGCAGAAACGCTTAATCTTCTTACGGTTGACAATTCCCGCGGTGATATGCCCGACAACTGTGTAAACGAACCGTTGCCGCACCTTTTAAAGGCAGAAAAGGATATTGCCGACGCAATAGCACCGCTTGTGTGGGTCTATCCGATGAGGGAGTTTACAACATCCCATTCAGAAGATGCGCTTTATGAAATGTATTACGGTGACAAGTATATTTCAGAGGCTATCAATAACGGATTTCCGCTTAACTGTGTAGTTTCGACCGACAACTTTTTAAAGACGCCGCTTGAAATTTATAAAAAAAGCATATTGATTTCCCCCATTCCGCAAACCAAGGAAGTTTTTGATAAACTCAGGAACTATGAAAAAGCAGGGGGCAGTGTGATTTATTACGGAAGCGTTAAGGCATCTGAACAACTCGAAAGCAGGGAGAACTTTATTGATTTTAAGTCTGCGCCGTCCGCGATAAGGGAAAAACTCGCCCATTTTGGGTATTCTATAAAATTTGAGCGCAAGTCAGACGAAATAAAGCCTAATGCCCTCACAATTTCGCGTGTCGATAATTCGCTCAGTTTATCGGTTTACTCGCCCAACCTTACCACCGATACGCTGCTTAAATTCCCGCTCGGCGCTCCGATACTTACGGGCACCGATACCGAAATCAGTGACGGTCACGCGGTTTACCGCTTCGGCATTTGCGAGCATAAGGAGTGCAGAGTTTTCGTTAAGCAGGAAGGCGGCGTAATAACCCTCAAGGAGATAGCCCCTGTAAGTGCCAACTATCACCGCAAACTAAAACTCAGCGGGCTTGAAAACGCAACGGTATATATAATCCCCGAGGGCAGGGGAAATGTTATTTTGAGAGAAGGTCTCGATGAGAGTAATATGGAAATAATTCCGCTTAAAAAAGTCAAGGACGATAAAAACGGAGTTTATTTTATGGCTGATAATTTGAGCGGAACATATACTGTCTCATTACCTAACATCATCAGAACATAAAGATTCAAGAAAGACTGTTGTCTCAAAATCACCTTTTTGATTATCTGTTCTACTATAATATTCATAAACGCAACTCATTTTCAAATGAGTTGCGTTTATTGTAGATTTTGATTGCATTATAGGGCTAACTTAAAGCGTTTGCAAGTACAATAATTAAAAGCGCTTCGACAAACCGATTTCATCATGGGCAGAGGGGCGGATTGGTGACGCAGTTGCCTCTTTTTGCAAAAGCAAATGAAATAATTTAGGAGGAAAAATGAAAAACTTTATTTACGAAAACAAAACAAAGGTCTATTTTGGTAAAGGCAGATAAGGAAATGCCCGATTGGTTCAAAAGCGGTGTAGAAGCCGCACTGCATGCACCTACCGCTATGAACCAACAAAAATTCTTGTTTTCCTTTGACGGTAATAGGGTGTCGGCAAAAGCCGGAATGGGGTTTTATGCAAAAGTTGACCTCGGAATTGTCAAGTACCACTTTGAAGTTGGAGCGGGCACAGAATATTTTGAATGGGAATAGACTTTATGTCTTTTTTGGCTTAATGTTTAAAAAGGGTTTATTTGTTTGTGTATTTCTCGGCGTGGCGTTTCAGCGCTTCAAAGGTTTCATCGCTGATGTCATGTTCCATTTTGCAGGCATCTTCTACTGCCGTATTTTTATCCACTCCGAGACGAATCAGAAAATCGGTGAGCAGGGTGTGCCGTTCATAAATCTTCTTTGCGACCTCTAAACCGGAGTCGGTAAGCGAGAGATATCCGTCTTTGTCCATGACAACATAGCCGCCCTTTTTCAAGATACCGACGGCGCGGCTTACACTGGGTTTAGAATAATTCATATAATCACCGACATCAATTGAACGGACAGTACTGTTCTTTTTTGATAAAATGTATATGGTCTCAAGATACATCTCTCCGGATTCCTGCAGATGCATACCGATATCTCCTTGCTTCCGACGGTAATTTTCAACAGATACAGCATACCATATTTTCTCAGAGAAATCAAGGTTTATTCAATTTGCATAACATTTAGGTTAGCGGACGCTAACCTAAATGACACATTTGCCGAAATTGAATCCGAATGTAAAAATCTATTGACAATCGGGCAGGCGGCGAATATAATAGTGTGTGGTTAGCAAAGGCTAACCTATATTTCGTGTATAAGGTTAGCGTATGCTAATCTCAAATACAACCTGATCGGGAACAAAGAAGGGATATATTATGATGCCGCTTACACTGGCAGTTGTCGGAGAAGAAAATATCATTAAAAAAATCGGTGGCAAACAGGAGATCAAGGCTCATCTTGAAAATCTCGGGTTTGTTGCTGGCGGTGCCGTTACGGTGATAAGCACCATCGGCGGGAATGTTATTGTTAATGGTAAGGAATCCCGTATTGCAATCAGCAAGGAAATGGCACAGAAAATTATGATTTGACATTTATGCTTAAAATACATTTCAAGGAGGAGACAGGTATGAAAACACTGAGAGATGCAAAAATCGGTGACAGGGTCAGGGTTGTCAAACTGCACGGCGAGGGAGCGGTCAAGCGCCGTATTATGGACATGGGGCTGACCAAGGGAGTAGAGGTACATATTCGCAAGGTTGCGCCCCTCGGAGACCCGATTGAGGTCACGGTTCGCGGCTACGAGTTGTCGCTTCGCAAAGCCGACGCGGAAATGATTGAGGTTGAATAAGCATTAAAAAACGGGGACTCAACTCCCCATATTTTCGGAGCGGCGGTTAGCGGCCGCTAATCAAGAAAGTGAGGATTTTATATGGATTTGCGAATTGCCCTTGCGGGTAACCCGAACTGCGGTAAAACAACCCTGTTCAACGCACTGACCGGCTCCAACCAGTTTGTAGGAAACTGGCCGGGCGTTACGGTCGAGAAAAAGGAAGGAAAACTGAAAAAACACAATGATGTTGTAATTACCGACCTTCCGGGTATTTATTCTCTGTCTCCCTACACACTGGAGGAAGTGGTGGCGAGAAACTATCTTATCACCGAGCGCCCCGATGCGATTTTGAACATCATCGACGGTACAAATTTGGAAAGAAACCTCTACCTTACCACGCAACTGACCGAACTGGGCATACCTGTTGTTGTTGCCATCAACATGATGGATGTGGTAACAAAAAATGGGGATAAAATCAACACCGATGAACTTTCCCGCGGACTCGGATGCAAGGTGGTTGAAATCTCCGCCCTTAAAAACACCGGCATTATGGAGGCGGCAGAAGTCGCAATCGACGCGGCTAAGAACGGTAAAACCGTTCCGATGCACACCTTTTCGGGTACTGTTGAGCACGCACTGGCTCATATCGAGGAGGCGGCGGTACATAATCTGCCCGAGGAGCAGCAGCGCTGGTATGCTATCAAAATCTTTGAGCGCGATGATAAGGTGCTGGAGCAGATAAAACTCGACGCGGCTACTATGGAGCATATTGAGGATGATATAAGTAAGGTCGAGGATGAAATGGACGACGACGCGGAGTCCATCATCACCAACGAGCGTTATGTTTATATCGGTCAGATTATCAAGGGCTGTTACAAAAAGAAATCAGCCGGCAAACTGTCTACCTCTGATAAAATTGACAAGGTGGTTGCCAACCGTTGGCTTGGCCTGCCTATCTTTGCCGCCATTATGTTTCTGGTGTACTACCTTTCTATGGTTACGGTTGGCACTGCCGCTACTGACTGGGCGAATGACGGTCTGTTTGGTGACGGCTGGCACTTGTTCGGCATCGGTTCCTCCTCCTAT
>JAQXHB010000046.1 GCA_029007015.1 Bacillota bacterium
CACGCCGCAAAGCGGGCATGCAAAATCGTCAGGCAGGTCCTCGAACTTTGTGCCCGGAGCAATTCCGTTGTCGGGATCGCCCAGCGCTTCGTCATATACCCATCCGCAGACATCGCAGACATATTTCATGGCGAAATCTCCTTTCTGCTGTTATTTTATTGGCTCAAAATCGGCGGCTCCGTGTTTGCACAGCGGGCAGACAAAATCATCGGGGAGTTTGTCGCCCTCGTAAACATAGCCGCAGACTTTGCAAACCCAGCCTTTTTTGCCCTCGGTGTTGGGCTTCGGTTTGACATTGTCTTGATAATAGGTGTAGGTCATGGTCTCTTTGTCCGAGATGACTCGCGCCTCTGTCACCGAGCAGATGAACATGCCGTGGGTGTCCAAATCGACATACTGCTCCACCTTGAGCGACATAAACGAGTTAATGTAATTGGGCAAAAAGGCGAGACCGTTATCCGAGCGGAAGGGTTCCTTGTCGGCAAATTTGTCGACCGTTCTGCCGCTTTGGAAACCGAAATTCTCGAACAAACTGAAAGGCGCATCGACCGACAGACAGTTAACATTCATGATGCCGGTCTGCTTGATAACATGATGTGAATAATTCTGCTTGTTTATGCAAACGGCAACGCGGTTTGGCGAACTGGTCACCTGAGAGACGGTGTTCACAATCAGGCCGTTGTCCTTCTTGCCATCGTTAGAGGTAACTACATACAGACCGTAGCCGATTTTGAAAAGGGCGGTCAAATCGTTTTTGTTGGCCGTTTTATCGTTCTGGGCGACATATTCCTTGGTCAACTCATCGGCAAGAGCCTCGATTTGCGCCTTGTTTTCGTCGTTCATGGCCGACATTATCTTGACTGTAGTGTCGGCAAAGGTCAGATTCTTGCACTCTTCCAACATGGTGCGCATGGTCTTGGCGGCCAGCGGCGCCCAAGAGCCGTTCTCAATCAGGCCGACCGTCTTGTTTTTGAATCCGCGCTCGGTCAGGTGATTGATAAACTCCCTCATGAACGGGAAAATCTCTGCATTGTATGTGGTGGTGGCCAATACAATTTTGCCGTAACGGAAGGCATCCTCGACCGCTTCGGCCATGTCAACGCGGGCAAGGTCGTTGACCACAACCTTGGGGCAGCCCTTAGCCTTGAGTTTTTCCGCCAGCAGTTCGACCGCCTTTTTGGTGTTGCCGTACACAGAGGTGTAGGCAATCACGATGCCCTCGCTTTCGACGCTGTAGGATGACCAGGTGTCATACAGCCCGATGTAATATCCTAAGTTTTCGGTCAAAATGGGGCCGTGCAGCGGGCATATTGTTTGGATGTCCAGCGTCGCCGCCTTTTTGAGCAGAGCCTGTACCTGCGCGCCGTATTTGCCGACGATACCGAAGTAGTAGCGTCTGGCCTCGCACGCCCAGTCCTCGTCGGCGTCGAGGGCGCCGAACTTGCCGAAACCGTCGGCCGAGAACAGCACCTTGTCCGTGCTGTCATATGTGACGATGACCTCTGGCCAGTGTACCATCGGCGCTGTGACAAATGTCAGCACATGCTTGCCGAGGGCGAGAGTATCGCCCTCACCGACAACCACTCTGCGCTCGGCAAAGTCGGTGCCGAAAAAGTTTTGCATCATCGTAAAGGCCTTGGCCGATGAAACAATAACGGCGTTTGGATAAACCTGCATAAACTTGGCTATGTTGGCCGAGTGGTCAGGCTCCATGTGCTGGACTATGAGATAGTCGGGCTGCCTGTCACCGAGGGCGGCCGACAGATTGTCGAGCCACTCGTGGGTAAAGCGACCGTCCACCGTGTCCATGACGGCAATTTTGTCATCAAGAATGACATAGGAGTTGTACGCCATGCCGTTGGGCACGACATACTGACCCTCGAAAAGTTCTATTTCGCGGTCATTGACTCCTACATAGCGGATATCGTTTGTAATTTCCATTTTATCGCTCCTTTTATTGTTATTGGCAAAAATAAGTATGCCTAATCTTCTGCATATTACGATTATATCATACACCGCTGTAAAAATAAAGCGGCTAATAGAAAAATGCCGAAACTTTTTTTCGTACGGTTTTAGCCGTCACATCACTCGGCAGCATCCAATTAACCGCCCGAAATTTACCCAACCTTTGTGCAAGGTATCACTTGCAAAATAAAAACAATGATGATACAATTTACAGTGTTGCAATAAGCACAGAGGGAATCTATAATATGTGGAATATTATTACGAGGAGAGTTCTGATGATAAAAAAATTAGCAAGGAGCATCCGTGAATACAAGAAGGCAACCGTTCTCACTCCGTTGTTCATGGTGGGCGAGGTCAGCCTTGAGTGCGTCATTCCGCTGGTCACCGCGCGGCTGATAAATGCCATTCAGGGCGCCGCCGGCGGCTCGCTTGATATGGCGGTCATCGGCAAATACGCCGTCATACTGGTGCTCATGGCGCTCGGCTCAATGACCTGCGGCATACTGTCGGGCTGGTTTTGCGCGACCGCGTCAAGCGGCTTTGCCAGAAATTTGCGCCACGACCTATTTGCCAAAGTTAGAAATTTCTCATTTGCCAATATTGATAGTTTTTCGTCATCCGGCTTGGTCACACGCCTGACAACCGATGTCACAAATGTGCAAAACGCCTTTATGATGATTATACGAATTGCCGTGCGTGCGCCGCTGATGTTTGTTTTCGCCATTTCAATGTCGGTATATGTCGGCCGGTCGCTGTCGCTTGTTTTCGTGATTATTCTGCCCATCTTGGCCTTTGGCCTCTTTGCCATCATACGGCGCGCCATGCCAATGTTTCGCGCGGTGTTCAAGAAGTACGACCAACTGAACAACTCTGTTCAGGAGAATGTCAAGGGCATGCGCGTAGTCAAATCTTTCGTGCGTGAGGATTACGAGAAGCAGAAGTTTTCGGCGGCGGCCGATGATGTGTGCAATGACTTCACCCGCGCCGAGAAAATACTGGCTTTCAACAGCCCTCTGATGACCCTTTCAATGTATTTTTGCATGCTCATCATACCCTATTTTGCCGCCCGACTCATAATCATGAGCGGCGGGGTTTCCATGCAGATAGGCAATTTGTCCAGCATGATAACCTACAGCGTGCAGATACTGTTTTCGCTGATGATGGTGTCGATGATATTTGTAATGGTCACTATGGCCGCCGAGTCGTCGCGCCGCATTATCGAGGTGCTCGATACCGACAGCGAACTTCACAACCCGGCCGACCCGGTTATGACGGTGGCCGACGGCAGTATAGACTTTGACGGGGTCAGTTTCAGGTATTCGGCTGAGTCGGCCGCCGACTCACTGACCGACATCAATCTGCACATAAAGTCGGGGCAGACGGTCGGCATCATCGGCTCCACCGGCAGTGGTAAAACAACCCTCATTCAACTTATCTCGCGGCTGTATGACGCAAGCAAAGGCACCGTCAGGGTGGGCGGTGTCGATGTGCGCGATTACGACATGGAGACACTGCGCAATCAGGTGGCCGTCGTACTGCAAAAGAATGTGCTGTTTTCCGGCACTATCAGGGAAAACTTGCAATGGGGCGACCCGGACGCGAGCGATGAAGAACTCATACGCATCTGCCGGCTGGCGCAGGCCGACGAGTTTATTCAGTCTTTTCCCGATAAGTATGACACATACATCGAGCAGGGCGGAGCCAATGTCTCGGGCGGCCAGAAACAGCGTTTGTGCATTGCGCGCGCACTGCTGAAAAAGCCCAAAATACTCATTCTGGACGACTCCACCAGCGCCGTCGATACCAAAACCGACGCGCTCATTCGCAGAGCATTCCGCGAGGAAATTCCGGGCACGACCAAGATAATTATCGCACAGCGCGTCAGTTCGGTGGAGGACGCCGACATGATAGTTGTGCTTGACAGCGGCAAAATTTCCGCCTGTGGCAAGCATGAGCAACTTATGCGCGAGAGCGAAATATACCGTGAGGTATATAAATCTCAAAACAAGGGCGGTGATGAGCAGTGAGTAAGCAAAACATGCCGAAACAGCGGGCGAAAAAGGGCACATTTACGCGGCTGCTCCGCCTGCTTATCAGCGACTACAAGTGGCTGCTGCCGGTGGTGCTCGTCTGCATCGCCATAAACTCGGTGGGAAATGTATTGCCGTCGGTATTCTTAAAGAATATCACCGATTATATCGAAATAGGGCTGGTCAGCGGCTGGTCAGCAGTCAGCGGCGATATTGTCCGCTTGCTTGTGATAATGGGATGCGTTCTGCTCGTTGCGCTCATATCCTCATTTACGCATGCGCGCGTGATGGCCGTTGTCACCCAGGGCTTCCTAAATAAAATGCGCAAGCGCATGTTCAACGGCATGCAGAATTTGCCCATTAAGTATTTTGACTCGACCGGTCACGGCGATATCATGAGTTACTATACCAACGATATCGACACCCTTCGCCAACTGATATCCCAAAGTTTGCCGAATATGCTCAACTCGGCCATCATTCTCATCAGTTTGGTCGCTGTCATGCTTTATTACAGCATGAGTCTGATGCTGGTCATAGTGCTGGGCGTGGTTGTGATGGTGCTGGCAGTTAAAGGCATCGGCAGCCGCAGTGCCAGATACTTTGTCCGCCAACAGCATTCTCTCGGCAAGGCAGAGGGCTTCATCGAGGAGATGATGAACGGTCAAAAGGTGGTCAAGGTGTTTTGTCATGAGGACGAGAGCCTACGCGACTTTGATAAACTCAACGATCAACTTTTCCACGATGCTGAGCAGGCCAACCGTTACGGCAACATTCTCGGCCCGGTAATGGGCAACATCGGCAATTTGCTGTATGTCATCATTGCTCTCGCCGGCATAATGGTTATTTCGCTCGGACTGCCCAACTACTCGTTGAGCGGGCTTGCATCGGGCAGTTTCGGCGCGGCGCTTCAGTTGTCGGTGGTCATTTCATTTTTGAATATCGGGCGCCAGTTTACCAACAATGTCAATCAGATTGCCCAGCAGTTCAATTCCATAGTGATGGCCTTGGCCGGCGCTGAGCGCATATTCGACCTGATGGACCAGCAGCCCGAACATGATGACGGATATGTTACTTTGGTCAACGCCAAATACGACGAGAGCGGCGAACTGGTCGAGTGCAGTGAGCACACCGGTATTTGGGCGTGGTGCCACCCGCACGGCGACGGCACAGTCACTTATACACGGCTGACCGGTGATGTGCGTCTGTTTGATGTCGATTTTGAATATGAAAAGGGCAAGCCGGTGCTTCATGATGTCTCGCTGTGGGCAGAGCCGGGGCAGAAGATTGCCTTTGTCGGCTCCACCGGCGCCGGCAAAACCACCATCACCAACCTTATCAACCGCTTTTATGACATCGAGGACGGCAAAATCCGCTACGACGGCATCAATATCAACAAAATCAAAAAGGCCGATTTGCGCCGCTCGTTGGGGGCCGTTTTACAGGATGTCAACCTGTTTACCGGCACTGTGATGGACAATATACGGTACGGCAAACTTGATGCGACCGACGAGGAGTGCATCGCCGCCGCCAAACTGGCCAATGCCGACGACTTCATCTCCCGCCTGCCGCAGGGGTACAATACCATGCTCGCCTCCAACGGCGCCAATCTGTCGCAGGGCCAGCGCCAACTCATTTCCATCGCGCGTGCGGCTGTGGCCGACCCTCCGGTTATGATAATGGACGAGGCCACATCGTCTATCGACACGCGCACCGAGGCACTGGTACAGCAGGGAATGGATGCACTCATGAAGGGCAGAACGGTCTTTGTCATCGCTCACCGCCTCTCTACCGTGCGCAATTCCGACGCCATAATGGTGCTTGAGCACGGGCGCATAATCGAGCGTGGCTCTCACGATGACCTTATCGAAAAGCGCGGCACCTATTATCAGTTATACACCGGCGCATTTGAACTTGAGTAATAATTTGCATTGCAGAGGGCGGCTCCGACAGCAGGGGTTGCCCTCTGTTTTGCGGCGGTCAATTATTTGTGTTGATAAAGGCCGCGCGGTGTGGTACAATTTGTGTATTAAGCGAAGGGAAGAATTGATTTGAAAATTCAACGCGATTATCCCACCCTGACCGTCACCAAAAAAGGCGAAGCGGCGCTCAAGGGCGGACATCCTTGGGTGTACGACGCCGAGATAGTTTCGGGCGAGAGTGATGATATTGCCAACGGCAGTCTGGTAGATGTTGTGTCCGGACGCGGTTCATACCTCGGCACCGGCTTTTACAGCCGACAGAGCAAAATTCGCGTGCGCGTGCTGTCCGGCAACGCCAACGACCGATTCGACGGGGCTTTTTTTGAGCGCCGTGTGCGCTACGCCGTCGACTATCGCCGCACGGTCATGGGCGATGACTTTGACTGCTGTCGGTTGATTTTCGGTGAGTCGGACGGACTGCCCGGCCTGACGGTGGACAAGTTCGGTGATGTTTTGGTCACGCAGGTGCTTTCATTCGGAATGGATGCTGTTAAGGGCACCGTCTTTGCCGCGCTGCGAAAGGTGCTCGGTGAGTACGGTGTGCCGGTGCGCGGGATATTCGAGCGCAACGATGTGGCCATTCGCCGGCTCGAAGGGCTCGACGAGTACAAGGGTTGGTACGACCCTGACGGCGAGGGACATCCCGACTCCACCGTGACCGAAATTGTCGAAAACGGCATACGGTACACGGTCGATTTTGAGAATGGGCAAAAGACCGGCTTTTTTCTTGACCAGAAGTACAACCGCCGCGAGGTGGCGCGCATTGCGCGCGGCAAGCGGGTGCTCGACTGCTTTACGCACACCGGCTCATTTGCGCTCAATGCCGCATACGGCGGTGCCGAGCATGTTACCGCTGTCGATATTTCTGCCGCCGCCGTCGAAATGGCGCGGCACAATGCGAGCCTGAACGGGCTTGATGAGCGTATGGATTTCTTGCAGGCCGATGTGTTTGATTTACTGCCGCGGCTTGAAAAGGAGCATCACGGATACGATTTTGTCATACTCGACCCGCCGGCTTTTACAAAGAGCCGCCGCACCGTCGACTCGGCCACCCGCGGGTACAAGGAAATCAACTACCGCGCTATGAAAATGCTGCCGCGCGGCGGCTACCTTGCAACCTGCTCGTGCTCCCACTTCATGCGCAACGATTTGTTTGTAAAGATGCTGCACTCTGCGGCGTCAGACGCGGGTGTGCAGTTGAAGCAGGTGGAGGTGCGTCAGCAGGCGTGCGACCATCCGGTGCTGTGGAATGTGCCCGAGACCGACTACCTCAAGTTTTACATTTTTCAAATAATATAGGAGGCCATACATGGAACAGTCGAAAATTGACCGTATAAATGAACTGGCGCGCAAGGCGCGTACCGAGGGGCTGACCGACGGTGAGCGGGAGGAACAGCAGGCATTGCGTCAGGAGTATATTGCGGCATACCGCAAGTCGCTGACCGATATATTGGACAATTCATACATCCAGCGGCCCGACGGCAGTAAGGAAAAGGTTCGCCGCAAAGACAGTTAAATAATGAAAAGCAGTCGACGAAAGTGTCATTTCCGCCGACTGTTTTTTTACTTTTTGGTTAACTCTTTTGCAAGGAATATCTGCAACTTTTTATTTTGGTCGCACATGGCCAGAAAAATATCGCTCACCTTGTATCCGTCCGACTTTAACTGACCGATGAGCCACGCTTCATTAAGCCCCAAATCGGAGAGGTGGTCGCTCATAATTTCGCCGTCGGTGATGACCTCAATCGGGTGGGTGGCTTTGTCCACTGTCAGGTGCATGTCGCTCGGATTGGCCGGCCGCGCCTGAGACTTGGGCAGAACGCTCAGGCGTCCGTTGTTTTCGTACACCGCCGTTTCGATATCGTCGAGGTTGAAGTATCCCTGCTGACGGCACAGCATGAGCAGTTCCGACAGGTCGAGTTTTTTCTTTTTCATCATTTCGCGGTCGATTTTGCCGCCGCTCATGATGACCACCGGCGCACCCGAAATAAACTTGCGCGCGCGGGCGTGCTTGTTGGAGATATAACTGAGCAGCACCGAAACCGACGCGTACACTATCATGGCTATGAGCGGCTTGAGCGGCTTTTCCAGTTCGGTGGCCAACTCGGCCGCTATTGAGCCGATGGTTATGCCGTTGATGTAGTCGTACAAATTCAGCTCCGATATCTGCTTGCGTCCCATAATCTGCGCCAAAATGAACAAAACGGCCACACTCAGCAAAGCCGTCAGTGCAGTAAATAAAAATTCCATTTCATAATCACCTGCAAATATTATTTACCGCCGCCGACCGATTATGAATAAAAGAAAACCGCGACCGGGAAAGTACCCGAATCGCGGTCTGAATGTTCCTTGGTGATTATGCCTTGCCGACAGAACCGAACAGTTCCATCTTTTCTTTAACAGTAGCCTTGATAGCCTCGAAGCCGGGTGCAAGCAACTTTCTGGGGTCGAAGCCCTTGCCCTCGAGGTCCTTGCCGGCCTCAATGTATTTGCGGGTAGCGTCGGCAAATGCCAACTGGCACTCGGTGTTAACATTGATTTTGGACACACCCAGCGAAATGGCCTTTTTAATCATGTCGGCCGGGATGCCTGTGCCGCCGTGCAGAACGAGGGGCATGTCGCCGGTGAGCTGCTGAATAGCATCGAGCGTGTCAAAACTGAGTCCGGCCCAGTTAGCGGGATACTTACCGTGAATGTTGCCGATGCCGGCCGCCAGCATGGTAACGCCCAAGTCAGCAATCATCTTGCACTCGTTGGGGTCGGCAACTTCGCCGCTGCCGATAACGCCGTCTTCTTCGCCGCCGATGGCGCCTACCTCTGCCTCCAGTGACAGGCCGAGCTTGTTGGTCAGTTCAACCAGTTCCTTGGTCTTGGCAATATTTTCGTCAATCGGGTAGTGAGAGCCGTCGAACATGACCGATGAGAAACCGGCTTCGATGCACTTCTTGGCGCCCTCGTAACTGCCGTGGTCGAGGTGCAGGGCAACCGGAACGGTGATGCCCAACTCGTTAATCATGCCCTTGACCATGCCGACGATGGTGGTGTAGCCGCACATGTACTTGCCCGCACCCTCGGAAACACCCAGAATAACCGGCGACTTGCACTCCTCTGCTGTCAGCAGAATAGCCTTTGTCCATTCAAGATTGTTGATGTTGAACTGACCTACGGCGTACTTGCCGGCCTTGGCCTTGTTCAGCATGTCTCTTGCGTTTACTAATGCCATCTTTAACACTCCTAATAGTTATTTGTAATTATTATACATTATTGTTTGCCAAATTACAAGCAACAATAACAATTAACTTGATATTTGCACATGAAACTTGTCACTGCGGTCGCGGTTGCAGTGCTTTCTGCCCAGCAGATAGAAGGGATACATAATCAGCGCTGTGATTACGATGACGGCAAGCGATGTTACCGCCATTATAGTATTGTTTTCCATCAGCGATTGGGGCGCGTATGATGTGCTTTTGATAAATGTGTAGATAAATGAAATGGGCGAGTAAAATGCCGTCCACATAAACTGCACCAAACCCTTTACATTAAAGGAGTACAAAATGGGTACGACCGAGGCCATTGCCGATACGCCAAAAATGTAATTTACATACAGCCCGTTGTCATATTTTTTGTCATATTCGTCAAGGTAGCCGATATTCTCAATATGCCTGAGACCGAACATAAGCAAAAATATAACATACCGTGCGGCATATATAATGTAAGCGACCGTCTCGTCCTTGTGAAAATAGTAGGGGATAGCCGCCTTTAGGATAAGGTCGATTATCACGCAAATGACCGTTGCGACGCCGCCGTACAGAAGAAAAAAGCAAAATCCGCGAAAGCACCGTGAAAACTGATTCATGAAAGTACCTCTAAATCAGTAAAATACGCGGCAGTTACTCGGTCAATTCGCTTGTGCAGTGAGGGCAACGGGTTGCCTTGATGTCAATTTCACTGCAGCAGAAGGGGCACTTCTTGACGGTCGGTGCGGCAGGAGCCGCTTCCTTGGCGTTTTTCTTGGTGCCCAGTTCGTACAGAGCGTTGATGCCCTTTACCAGCAGAAAAATGCAAAAGGCAAGGATGAGGAAGTTGATGATAGCGGTGATGAAGGAACCGTAGGCAAATACGGCTACGCCCATTTCATCGCGCACATAACTGAGCGAGTTGAGTTTGGTCGGGTCAAGCCCATCGGTGCTGCCGAGCGGGATAAACAGATTGGAAAAGTCAGTTCCCACAAACAGGCCGAGGATGGGGTTGATGATGTCGTTGACCAGCGAGTTTACGATGGCCTGAAAGGCCGCACCGATGATTACACCGACGGCCAGGTCGATGACGTTGCCGCGCATAATGAACTTCTTAAACTCGGCAAAAAAACCGGTGGTCTTTTTCTTGATGTCTGTTTTCATATTTTTTCCTCCTTAATTTATATGAGCGGCAGATTTTGTGCCGCCAACATCCAGCTCACTTCGCTTATCGCCCGCTGCCGCTTCAGCGGCACGCTCGGCGTCGGCGGTGCAAATACGCTTGCTGACTATGACGCTGTCGTAGGTTTTCTTGAACCGCACACGACCGTTAAAGCGGCGTTTGCACTGTGGACAGGCAAAGTCCGCCCGCAAAAAGTTGTTGCGCACCGACCATTTGGCCACGCGCTTGGCCGGTGCGCCGCACACATCGCAGTTGAAACGCAACTGCGTGCGCTCAATGGCGGGGTTGTGCAGGTCGGTGATGTAGTAAGGTTTAAAGTTGAGCCTCTCGTAGTAGTCCGGCCGTGTCGTGTCGCAGATATACCGCTTTAGTTCGCCCTCATCGAAATACTTACGCAGCAGTGCGGCGCACACCAGACAGTCGCCCAGCGCGCGGTGAGCGGCAATCTCGTCAAAACTGACACCGCCTAATTCGGCCGCCGCCGACAGCGAAATCTGGTTGCCGTCAATCTTCATACGGCGCTGTATGAATTTTTGCAGGTCGGCGTACTTCTCAAGCATAGGTATGGTGTTGAGTCTCATAAAACTCTTGATATTGTCGAGCAGCACATATATATCTGTATTGCTCCATGTGAGCGTCAAGTGGTCGCTGCCGACAAATTCGGCGTAATCGCTGAGCACCTTTTCAAGCCGCTCGCCGCCGCGCATATCATCGTTGGTGATGTGGGTAAGCCCCTTTGTGCGCGAGGCCAGCCGCTTGGTCAGTCGGGAGCGTACAAATGCCTGAAACCGTCCGATTTCGCGCAGACTGCTGTCAAGTTTGACGGCGCCTATCTCTATAATCTCGTTGATGAAGCGCCCGTGCACCTTGCTGTATGCACTGTTCCACTCCATATCAAGTATGATATAGTTCATTGACTTTCTCCGCTTCTGTTAATTATACGCGTTTGCTTTGCTGCTTCATGCGCTGCTCTTTAGATAGTATCATCTTGCGCAGGCGAATCGACTGGGGCGTGATTTCCACCAGTTCGTCTTCCTTAATAAACTCCAGCGATTGCTCCAGACTGAGTATGCTCGGCGGAGTCAACTTGAGCGCGTCATCGCTGCCTGAGGCGCGGGTGTTGGTCATATGCTTTTTCTTGCAGACATTGCAGACAATGTCGTCGCCCTTCGGATTTTCTCCGACAATCATGCCCTCGTAAACCGGCACGCCGGCACCCACAAAGAGGCGTCCGCGCTCCTGAGTGTTGAACAGTCCGTACGCAGTCGTCTCGCCGGCTTCGTGCACAACGATAGAGCCGCAGTCGCGGCCGGGAATTTCACCTTTAAAAGGCTCGTATCCGTCAAAAACATGGTTCATGATGCCGTTGCCGTTGGTGTCGGTCAAAAACTGCGAGCGGTAGCCCATCAGACTGCGCGACGGTATGCGGAACTCGATGTGCGTTGAGCCGCCCTCGCGTGTGCCCATGTTGATTAGTTCGGCTTTGCGCGCGCCCAATTTCTCAATGACCGCACCGACATAGTTTTCCGGCACTTCAATCATCAGCAGTTCCATCGGCTCCATTTTCACGCCGTCATGATAGGTGTAGATAACCTGCGGACGCGATACCTGAAATTCGTAGCCCTGACGGCGCATGGTCTCTATGAGTATGGACAGATGTAATTCGCCGCGGCCCGATACCTTGAATGTGTCGGCCGAGTCGGTTTCCTCTACCTTCATGCTGATGTTGGTCTCGACCTCTTTAAACAAACGGTCGCGCAGATTGCGTGATGTGACAAATTTGCCCTCCTGACCGGCAAAGGGTGAGTTGTTGACCATAAAGTTCATGCTGATGGTCGGCTCGTCAATCTTGATGAAGGGCAGAGGCTCAATGTGTTCGGGGTCGCAAACTGTCTCTCCGATGTTGATGTCGCTCAGGCCGGCAACAGATACGAGGTCGCCCACCGTGGCCGAGTCGCATTCGGCGCGGCCGAGGCCCTCAAACTGGTACATGCGTGTTATCTTAACATTGGTGGATGTGCCGTCGGAGTGGCATAAAACGGCATTTTGACCCAGACGAAGGGTGCCTCTCTCAACGCGGCCGACGCCTATGCGGCCGAGATAGGTGTCATAGTCAATATTTGAAAAGAGCACCTGAAGCGGCTTGTCCGGCTCACCGACCGGCGCCGGCGCATGCTCAATTATGGCGTCAAGCAGGGGGCGCATGTCGCCCTCACGCGCGTTTTTGTCGAGCGAAGCGTAGCCGTCGCGCGCTGACGCATATACAACCGGAAACTCAAGTTGGTCGTCGTCGGCGCCCAGTTCGATGAACAAATCGAGCACTTCATCAACCACTTCGTCAGGGCGCGCCATCGGACGGTCGATTTTATTTATAACCACAATCGGCTTTTTGCCCAGCGCCAGTGCCTTTTTCAGTACAAAACGGGTCTGCGGCATGCAGCCCTCAAATGCGTCGACCAGCAGCAGTACCGCGTCGACCATCATCAAAATGCGCTCCACCTCGCCGCCGAAGTCGGCGTGTCCGGGCGTGTCGACGATGTTGATTTTGATGTCTTTATATGTCAGGCTGGTGTTTTTCGAGAGTATTGTTATTCCGCGCTCACGCTCCAGGTCGCCCGAGTCCATGACCCTCTCTGCAACCTGTTCGTTCTGACGAAAAGTACCGCTTTGCTTGAGCAATTTGTCAACCAGAGTGGTTTTGCCGTGGTCAACATGGGCGATAATTGCAATATTTCTCAAATCTTCTCTTTTCATATAACTTACAGCATCCTTTACACATTTTTCAAACCAAATAATTATATCATATCAAACCTGATTATTCAATGCCCAATGTGACCAATTCAGCGCCTTTCTTACATTATAATATATAAATAATATATAATTTGCTCAATCAAACGCACGACCGTCAACTCGAATTTTTAAAAAATGTTGTAATGTATATTTTGGATAAAATATGGTAATAATACCGGTCGGATGGCAAACTTGGGCGAAAGAGAGGCTTTTATTGTGCAATTTGCTGTAAATTTTTCTTAAATTTGAAAATAAAATAGAAAATGTAAAAAAGCCAAAAAAATGCGAAAAAAAGTGTTGACAAGGGGAAATGGTTGTGGTATTATAATCAGGCGCCCGACAAAAGGGCGAGGACAAAGGACCTTGAAAATTAAACAACGAGAAAGACGGACCCAAAATTATTTGAGTACGAAAGTAACTTTTACAAAAAGGTTATTCGGACAAAAAAGCTAACGCAAGTTAGCGTTTTAAGAATGAGCGATTTAAAGCTCTAAGAATGATTTTAAGCGAGAGCTTGAGATACAATTTTTAGAGAGTTTGATCCTGGCTCAGGACGAACGCTGGCGGCGTGCCTAACACATGCAAGTCGAACGGAGTTTACATTTCAGAACCTTTCGGGGGGACGAGATATAAACTTAGTGGCGGACGGGTGAGTAACACGTGAGCAACCTGCCCTTCAGTGGGGGACAACAGTTGGAAACGACTGCTAATACCGCATAATGTGGTTGGGGGACATCCCCCGATTACCAAAGGATTTATTCGCTGAAGGATGGGCTCGCGTCCGATTAGGTAGTTGGTGAGGTAACGGCTCACCAAGCCGACGATCGGTAGCCGGACTGAGAGGTTGATCGGCCACATTGGGACTGAGACACGGCCCAGACTCCTACGGGAGGCAGCAGTGGGGGATATTGCACAATGGAGGAAACTCTGATGCAGCAACGCCGCGTGAGGGAAGAAGGTCTTCGGATTGTAAACCTTTGTCTTTGGTGA